>NZ_PEAZ01000063.1:0-160053 GCF_002734245.1 Sphingobacterium sp. 1.A.4 | reverse complement strand
CTTATCGGGATCCTGCTCTTTAAGTACATTCAGAAGAAAGCAAAGTACGACTGGAACCTCTCGAATCTGGTCAACTTTATCAGGCTGAACATATTCGTGAAAATTGATCTGTGGAAATGGGCGGATGATCCGTTCATTTCAGGAAAACCTCCCGATAAAAAAGGACAATATGTGCTCTTTTAGTAACACACATAGGATACCTTTCCAGTAATTAACCAAATTCTTCAATTGAACACAAATGGAGAAGGATTTTTTATGCCAAAAAATTTATTTAGGACAGTACTGGTATAAATATTCGAAAAAAGCTTCATCAATAGGGTTGATAGCTAACGAAGAACAATATTACTTCTTTACATTATTTATATTCTTTAAAGTTAATTAATCCTGTCATCAGTTTGTATAGAAAATCATTTCAAAACTTTAATATCTGATGGAAAATAGAATAATAAAAAAAGAAACAACTGGCGGAAAATTGCACCACTTATAGCTTGAATAAATGAAGCAAAAATAACCGATCCCACTTAAAATAGAAATCCGAAAAACCATCAAATAAAACTACCTTCAACTCACCTTTATTTGATGTTCATTGGAAAGGCAATTGGATGAGTATGCATGAATCAAATGTTATACTTATAGATTATACTTATTCAATACTGCAGCATACCCCTATTAATATTACAGAACACCAAATTACCCCCTAATAGTCTTTGAAATATTCAATCCAATATCAACCTCAAACAAACCGATCCAAAGTTTACCAGAAAAAAAATCTTGTGCAAAAGGAGATAAAAAAGAAGAAGAAAAAAAAGAAAGCTTTCATTCCAAAACTAGTTAAGAAAAGTTCACTCAACAAAATCTAAAATCATTCGGAATAAATATTCCATCCTAAAAATCACAATGCCAAAAGTGCGGCAAAAAAAACGAAAGAAAATCCCGAACTGACCTCGGAAAACAAGCAATAAGATAAGCGTTCAAATTTTAAAGCCAGCATAAATAAATGCCATTATGGCATACCTTTTTCTAAACGAATAGACTTATTAGAAAGGCTAAATCCTTAACATTAGCATAGGACGAATAAGCCCCGCTCATAACCGAAGATTCCCAAACATAGGAGATCTGAAAACACTAACTTGAAAAATGAATTTCCAATCTATAAAATGTATCCAAAAAAACGAAAGGATATTGAACAATGTCTATCAACGTAATAGACATAAATTTTGAATTGAACAGCATCCTGCTTCATCTCTTGGAATATTTAATAAATAAACATACATTTACAGCAAGCAATAATTTGTCCGAATGAGTGGAGTCAACAAATTCCAAAACGCACAAAAAAGCACAAAAAACAACCAAAAATTAGTGAATTATGAATAAACATAAAAACAATATAAAAGCTTGTATTTCAGCATTTAAAAGTTTATTAATAAAACACTAACTTAAATTAAATCTTAGATTTTGTACTAATATTTTTAGCATAACATGTTTTTAAGACAAAAATCATTATATAAATATATATTTATCAGTATTTTAACTTGTATTATATTAACCATATATACACAACAAGTAAAAGCTCAACTTTTTGACTCCGACCAAGCCTCTTCTAAGACGAAATGGAGACAGATAAATGAAGCCCGATTCCAATTGATATTCCCTCAAGAATTTGAAAAAGCAGCTCCTCTCCTCGCCTCTCAGATCAACAGCATGTTGGATAATGCCAGTAAGGATCTAGGAATAAATCCAAGGAAGATTTCAATCATAGTTCAAGAGAACCATATCGAACAGAATGGTTTCGCTCAATTGGCTCCACGTAAAGTGGAACTATTCTCCACACCTGGGCCGGCTAGCGACAACACCAATTGGTTACCGAACCTCGTCCAGCACGAACTTAGACATGTAGCACAGTTTGACAAATTGACAGGTAAAATCAAAGGTTCGTTTTTCGAACAATTGGCTTTAGCCTTATACGGACTTCATCTTCCGGCATGGTACTTTGAGGGGGATGCCGTCTCTATCGAAACCCAATTCTCCAATGGTGGCCGAGGAAGATCCAGCGCCTGGATGGTTCCCCTAAAAGCCAATATGGTAGCCGGCAAAAACTATTCATTCGATAAAAATATTCTTGGGTCTTTCAAAGATATTACCCCCTCTTACTACCTCACCGGATATCTGATGAATAGCTACCTCAGCAACAATTTTGGATATCCCGTGAAGGAGAAGATCATGGACAACATGAGGAAAAATCTACTGCGTCCCTTCAACTTTAATGTTGCCCTGAAGAAAGAAACAGACATGAACAGTAAGGCACTATACACGCAAAGTATGAAGGCGTATAAGGGCACTTGGGAAATGCATATCAAACCCGAACATGAGGATATTATTTCTCCAAAAAACGACCGATATTTCAGCCATTATTACCTCCCTCAAACCAATGGTTCAGGAGAAATTTTCACCTTGGTGGAATCGCCAGATCGGATACCCCATCTGGCAAAAATCGAACAGAATAGCAGTAAAAAATTGTTTCAGCTCGGTTATCAGCTCCGCCCATATTTTCACTTAAACGATAAGCATATAGTATGGGACGAAATCAGAAGGGATGCCCGATTTGGTAAACAGACCTATAATATTATCCGGATTTATGATATAAAGACGAAAAAATCGAAGGACCTCAGCAAAAACAGCCGTTTTTACAGCCCTGTAATCGATTCAAATTCTGAAAATGTATATACGGCCCATGTAGATCAAACAAACGTTTCTAGCCTAGTTAAAATCAATTTAGAGACATTGGACGTTCAAGAGGTTGTGCAAATGCCTGCGGATTTCCAGTTATTACAGCCTGCTCTTCATCCAAAAAACAACAAGATAGTAGCCATTGTCTTGAGTCAAAAAGGCAATAATCTGATCGAAATAGATTTGGAATCCAAGTCTTGGGAACCCCTATTCGCTTGGTCGAACCAAGAGTTTGAGCGCCCGATCTATGCCGGTGAAAGCGTTATTTTCAAGGCACAAAAAGATCAAAAAGATAATATTTTCTGGTTGGATCTTGGTAATGGATCAGTCTCCCAGGTCACCTTTTCGAGCTTGGGAAACTATTCGCCAAGCAGCTATGATGGGAATATCCTTTACTATAACAGCTATAAATTTAATGGCCAAAAGGTAGGAAAACTTAGGTTGGATTCTATAAAATTCCATCCGGTGAAGATTGATGAGAACAATCCGGCGATCATGGATCGGCAGCTTAATGCTATCTATAGTTTGGAAAATCAACCTCAAAATCAAGACTACCAGATCAAAAAATACAATCCTTTAAGCCATCTTTTCAACTTCCATAGCCTTAGCATAAGCGCTAATAATTTTGAAAGTTTTGATAATTACAGGCCAGGTATTTTCTGGATCGCCAATGATCTGCTGAATACTTCGCAGGTCAAATTGGGTTATGAATATGATCTGGAAAGGGAGAAAAGCAGCTATTCAGCAGAGGTTACTTATCAGAAATATTATCCGAAATTCACGGTGAGTTATGAAAACAGGGGGCTGATAGGTCAGGCGAAAGTGGGAAATAACGGCACGCAAACCATCAATTTTGATTATAGGGAACATGTGTATATGTTGGATATGCAGATCCCTATGGTCAAATACAGGGGCAATGTGATTTACAGTTATGGGTTGAATTTTGGGACTTCCTATCAGAAAAGGTATGATCTGAGCATGGATAATTTAAGGAATTTCAGGTATGAAATTGCATTTCCATTAAATTATCAGGTTTATTTGAACCGCAATTGGCGCCGCAGCCAAATGGATCTGATCCCAAAATGGGGACAGAACATCAATTTTATTTATAGGCATGTACCTTTTACATCCGGCATGACGGGTAATATCTGGGTGTTAAAGAGTAATTTTTACTTTCCTGGTTTCTTTAGGAACCACGGTTTTCAGGCTAGGTTATCTTATCAGAATGGGTTTGGGCAGTTTGCCAATTCGAATGAACTCCCTATGGTGGGTGGCTGGGCTCATTTCAAATCCGAGAAGGTGGATAATACCTTGTTGTTGAATTATCGTTTTCCGATTGCTTATCCGGATTGGTCGATTGGCCCTTTGGGGTATATCAAAAGATTCCATGGGTATCTGTTTTCGGATTATCAGAATTTGGAGGATAGTGGGTTTTCACCGGCATCATATGGGGTTGGACTCTCTATGGATTTCAATTTGATGAGGTATAAATTGCCGGATTTTGGGCTGGGTGGGAAATTGAGTTTTATTAATCATCCAAGCGCAAGAGGAAAGGTAGTGCCGAGTTTTAGCTTTAGTTATAGTTATTAAGAATTTTGGGAGCCACGCGTCATTGCGAACTCTACGTCATTGCGAGGAGGTACGACGAAGCAATCTTTGGACTTTGCTTTGGAATTTGACTTTGGACTATTGTCATCCTGAGCGCAGTCGAAGGATCTGTACGGTTACATACGAACAGATGCTTCGACTACGCTCAGCATGACATGTGGGAAGATTGCTTCGTTCCTCGCAATGACGCGGAGTTTGCAATGACGCGGAGCTCGCAATGCCAGAGAGCCCCTCCCAAAAACCTTTCTAATCCATTATCGCCTTCACTCCTGGCAAAGTCTTCCCTTCCATATATTCCAATAAAGCACCACCACCGGTACTTACATAACTCACATGTTCCGTCATCCCAAATTTCGAGATTGCTGCAGCAGAATCACCACCACCGATCAACGAAAAAGCACCACGCTCCGTAGCTGCTACAACCGCATTCGCCACCGCACGTGTTCCCTTCTCAAATGTCTCCACCTCAAAAACACCCATTGGACCATTCCACAACAAGGTATTCGATGCCATAATCACATCAAAGAAATGTTCTGAAGACTCCTTACCAATATCCAATCCTTGTAGATCAGCTGGAATCTCATCGATGGGACCATCATACACCTTCGCATCATTCGCAAAACGATCCGCAATCTGTGCATCTGTTGGCAACACCAAATTCACCCCTTTTTCATCCGCTTTCTTCACCAATTCATTCGCCAGATCCAACTTATCCAATTCTACAATGGATTTACCGATCTCACCACCACGAGCCTTGATAAAGGTATAAGCCATACCGCCACCAATGATCAAATTATCCACTTTATCCAACAAGGCTTCGATCAGTTCCAATTTATCTGAAACCTTCGCACCACCCATGATCGCTGTAAACGGGCGCTCAGGCTTGTTCATCACTTTCTCCGCATTATTGATCTCATTAGACATCAGGTATCCAACAAATTTATTTCCCGGAAAATATTCCGCAATAATAGCTGTTGAAGCATGCGCACGGTGCGCAGTTCCAAAAGCATCATTCACATACACATCCCCAAGTTCAGCTAATTTCTTAGCAAAATCCTTATCTCCTTTTTCCTCTTCTTTATGAAAACGAAGGTTTTCCAACAAAAGAACTTCTCCAGGTTTTAATGCTGCAGCTTTTTCCTTTGCCTGCTCCCCAATGCAATCATCAGCAAACTGAACGTCAACACCCAACACTTCCGATAGGTGTTTAACAATATGTTTCAAGGAATATTTATCGGTAGGACCTTCTTTTGGTCTGCCTAAATGGGACATCAAGATCACGGAACCACCATCCTTTAAGATTTTCTTGATGGTCGGCAATGCCCCTTGAATCCTGTTATCGTCTGTAATATTAAAGTCGTCATCAAGAGGCACATTGAAGTCTACTCTCACCAATGCTTTCTTGTCCTTAAAATTCAAATCGTCTACTGTTTTCATGATATTTTTTTATTTCCGGTTGATTTTCGTGTCTAAAGATATAAAAAAGGCGTTGAACCCAAAACGATAGTCAACGCCTTTTTAGTTTAATATATTTCTACCAAATAAGGTATTCGTGCCTGTATTCCAGACCGCTTCGTAATTTTTTTAATTTCCGTGAGGTATTTCACATAATCACCCATCTCATCCTCCAGCATCCACATCTTGATTTTTTCTTTGGAGGTGGATAATAGATTGGCAAATGGTTCTTTCGCTCGAGGGTATTCGGAAACACGGTAATTATCCAGTTTCGCCTTTTTTGCAGCGGCTTCAATAGCCTCATCCAACCCAGCTACGCGGTCCACCAGCTTTAACTTAACTGCCTGTTCCCCAGTCCATACACGTCCCTGCCCGATACTATCCACATTGGCAACATCTATTTTACGACCATCAGCCACACGTTTCATAAAAACCTGATAGATCTTGTTCACCCCACCTTGAATGATACTTTTTTCCTCTTCCGTTAGTGGTCTATCCATATCGACATCCATATCTGCGAATTTAGCTGTCTTCACCGCATCAAAATGGATCCCTAATTTATCATTGAACAGCTTCTGCATATTGGGGATCATTCCGAATACCCCAATAGAGCCTGTCAATGTCGTTGGATCAGCAAATATGGAATCCGCAGCTGCAGAAATATAATAACCTCCCGATGCGGCATAATCACCCATGGAAACAATCACAGGTTTTACCTTTTTGGTCAGATCCACTTCCCGCCAGATATTTTCTGATGCCAACGCCGAACCACCTGGTGAATTTACCCGCAAAACGATCGCTTTAACCCGATCATCCGTGCGGAGATCCCGAAGTTCGCGTGATATTTTATCTCCCCCAATCTGTCCTTCCATCCCTTCACCATCTACAATCTCGCCATAAGCATACAATACCGCCACACGGCTAGCACCTGCTTCGCCTGCATCTGCTTTATTATTATAATCCAAGATCGAGACATAAGGAATATCCTTTTTCGCATCGATCCCTAATTTTCCACGCAATTTTGCCAAGACCTCATCTTTATATAACAGACCATTAACAAAACCATATATCTTGGCATCCTCCGGTTCACGGATCAGATATCCGTCAGCAATGTGCTTCAAGCTATCCACGGTGATCTTTTTGCTGTTGGAGATGTCCTGTAAAAAGGTATTATAGATACTTCCTAAGTAGGAATTCACCTGTTCCTTATTCGCTTCGCTCATGCTGTTCATCATAAAAGGCTCCACCGCACTTTTATAAGTTCCAACCTTCAGGATCTGCATATCTACACCCAGCTTTTCCATGGCTTCCTTAAAAAACATCACCGAAGTCGCTAGCCCACGAAAATCCAAACTTCCTTGCGGATTTAGGTAGATCTCATCGGCTACACTGTTCATGTAATATCCTTTTTGACTCATTACATCACTGAAGGCGAGGACGAATTTTCCTGATTCTTTAAAATCTACAATGGCTTCTCGAATGGCTTTAGCAGTAGGAAACCCCGCATTAACGCCCGCAACATTCAAATAGATCCCTTTGATATTCGCATCTTCTTTTGCGGCTTTGATCCTGGAAAGGATATCATTCAAGCCAATGCTGCGCGTACCGGAATAACCAGGAACATCCAGTCCCTCGAAAGGATTGGGCTCCGTTTTTTCGGTGATGGTGTGATCCAGATTGATCATGAGCACGGCATTGCTCGGGGTAATAGTTTCTGATTTTGTGCCAACAGAACTCACCATGGCGCCAATTATTCCAATAACGATAAAAAATAAAATAATGGAACTAATAATAATACCGGTGATCGTGGCTAATACATACTTAAAAAATGATCTCATACATGTTATGCTTTAGCGTCAGTAAAAATAAGTTATTATTCCAACTTTCCTAATAACTATTCCTATATTAAACGCATGAATCGAGTATACATTTTGTTGGGTGCAAACATAGGTGATCCTTGGCAGCAACTGGCTGCTGCAAGGCTGGAAATTGAGGAACGTATCGGTAGCATTGAACTTCAGTCCAGCATTTATGAATCGGAGGCCTGGGGAGTAACCGATCAGCCTGTATTTTTAAATCAGGTATTAGCCGTATCCACTGCGTATTCGGCCATGGAATGTTTGGACATCGCCTTGGACATTGAGCGTGATCTAGGTCGGGTTCGCTTAAAAAAATGGGGCTCACGTGTAATTGACATCGATTTACTCTATTTCAACGAGGAAATAATTAATACGGAAAGACTGAAAATACCACATCCCTATATCCAAGAACGCAATTTTACCCTGGTGCCTTTGGTCGAAATTTCTCCACAATATCTTCATCCGGTTTTAAAGAAAATAAACAAAACCTTATTATTGGAGTCTAAAGACACATTAACAGTTAAAAAACACATTCATGAACACCTATAATATTATCGACGCTGATATTATTCAAAGCAATATGATGAATAATACAGAAGTGATAAAACAAATGATTTCCATGTTTTTGGGACAGGGTAAGGAGGATTTTAAGGCTCTTCAAGAGCTGGTGGAAAACAAGGATTTCGCGGGAATCAAATCCAAAGCCCATCATATCAAACCGACCATGGAATACATTGGCGCAAGCAGTCTAAGATACCAGTTCCAGGAATTGGAAAACTTGGTGACATCAGGCGCGGCTTACACCGACTTGAAAAGCCATTTCACGATTATGGAAAGAGACTTCAAGGAAGCCATGGAAGAGCTCGAAGATTATGCCTCTACCCTATCCTGATTTTTCTCCGACGAAAAATGGATAAAGGAAAACAGGATATAGATCAACAACACTAACGGTAAGGCCAGAAACCTTAACCAAACCAATAATAGCACACTAACGATCAGAAATAGGTATTTGTATTTGTTCACAGACCATTTCAAGCTATTCAGTTTCATCGAGAACAATTTAATTTCAGATACCAAAAGTAGGCTGGATACGATCGCTATGCCTATCAATAGGTAAGCGTTGTTCAGTATTTGGTATTGTTGAGCAATAAAGGGAAGGGAGATGATCACAAAGGTGTTCATTGGGGTATTCACGCCTATGAAATCGGTCGTTTGGCGGGTATCAATATTGAATTTCGCCAGGCGTAAGGCCGAGAAAACGGTAATAATAAAGCCAATATAAGGCAGGTATTCCTGATCTGTAGCGTTTTTCAACATCATATACATAATCACGCCAGGCACAAACCCGAAACTGATCACATCTGCCAAAGAGTCCAGTTCCTTTCCTATCAGCGATTTTACATGAAGGGCGCGAGCCACCATACCATCGAAAAAATCAAATATTCCAGATGCCAATACGCAATAAAAAGCATAATTAAATTCTCCTTTCAGAACGAACAGCACAGCAATGCATCCGGAGAATAAATTGAGTGACGTTATGGTATTGGGGATATATTTCTTCATAAATAAAAAAAGCCATCTTTGTAACAAAGATGGCTTAAAAATATCAATTTCTCATGGTTTTTTAACCATTCATACTAATTAAAAATTCGGAATTTGATTTGGTACCACGCATTTGGGTCAATAAAAACTCCATAGCTTCCTGAGAATTCATATCCGCTAAGTGGTTTCTCAATACCCATAGACGTTGTAATTCCTCACGGTCAACCAATAAGTCATCACGTCTTGTACTAGATGCTGTAAGATCGATCGCTGGGAAGATACGTTTATTGGATAATTTACGATCCAATTGAAGTTCCATGTTACCTGTACCTTTAAATTCTTCGAAGATAACCTCATCCATTTTAGAACCTGTTTCTGTCAATGCGGTAGCTAGGATTGTCAATGATCCCCCGTTCTCAATGTTACGGGCAGCACCGAAGAAACGTTTTGGTTTGTGGAGTGCGTTGGCATCCACACCACCTGATAGGATTTTTCCGGATGCAGGAGCCACGGTATTGTATGCGCGGGCAAGGCGGGTGATGGAATCCAACAGGATAACCACATCATGTCCACACTCGACCATACGTTTAGCTTTTTCCAATACGATGTTCGCAATTTTTACATGGCGATCTGCCGGTTCATCAAAAGTGGATGAAACCACTTCCGCACGTACGCTGCGTGCCATATCGGTTACCTCTTCCGGACGTTCATCGATCAAAAGGATAATCAAATAAACTTCTGGGTGGTTCTTCGCAATAGCATTTGCCACTTCCTTCAACAAGTTGGTTTTACCTGTTTTCGGTTGTGCTACGATCAATCCACGCTGACCTTTACCTATCGGTGTGAAAAGATCCATGATACGGGTAGAATAATTGCCTGGACCTAAATCCAAATTCAATTTCTCATCCGGGAATAGTGGTGTTAGGTAATCAAATGGTACACGGTCGCGAACTTCGGCCGGATCTTGACCATTGATTGCTTCTACACGTACCAAAGGGAAATATTTCTCGCCTTCTTTCGGCGGACGGATACACCCACGTACATTATCTCCAGTTTTCAATCCGAATAATTTGATCTGCGACTGGGAAACATAGATATCGTCTGGCGAAGTCAGGTAGTTATAATCAGAAGATCTTAGGAATCCATATCCATCAGCCATGATTTCCAATACACCTTCATTAACAATGACATTGTCGAAGTCTGTAGGGTTTGCTGCTGGTTTTTGTGTTTGTTCCGGAACTGATGGCTTCTGAGGTTCAGCTTGTTCTTTTTCGGAAGGTGTAGTTGGGAATTCGATCTTCGGTTGATCCTCTTCAGGTGATTTCTTACGACCTACGGCTACTGGTTCAGCCGTCTTTACCGTGCGCATTCGCTTTCTAGGTCTTTCACCACTTGCGTCCACATCCGCATCTTCATGAACAGGTGCTTCTTCAGCTGTTCCTTTTTGTGCCTCTTGGGCTATTACACTAATACGATCAATCAATTCTTGCTTCCTAAGCTTTTCAGCATCGGCAATACCAAGAACTTTAGCGATCTCGCGCAATTCAGACACGAGTTTCGTATTCAATTCATTAATATCCATTAATTTATTCTATGATTTATAGGATTTTTATTTTTATTGAAATTTATCTTTCAGGACTTCGCTATTTCTAAGACTTGAAGTCAGGTAACTGACGATCCTTTAAGTGATTTTCCTTTTACCCTGATGAAAGACAATTTTTAGAACCGCCACAAAGTAAAAAAGATAAAATGTAAATTCAAAAGAAAAATAGGTTTTTTTTACCATTTTTACCAATTTCTAATACAAATTCATTTAGTAAAATGTTTTAGCATCCGTTAAATTTTTGAGAAAAATCAAAAATTAATTCTTTATTTGTAGGTAGATAATCATAAATCAACGCTATTTGATATGAATAACCAACAAACAAACACCAATTACCCAGCACTATACACCCTCATTGTGGTGTTCTTTTTTTGGGGCTTTATAGCCGCCGGAAATAGTGTTTTCATCCCCTTTTGTAAAAATTATTTCCACCTTGATCAGTTTCAATCCCAATTGATCGACTTTGCCTTTTATACGGCTTATTATATAGGTGCCTTGCTCCTATTTATCTTCGGTACGATCTCCGGGAAGGACCTGGTCGGAAAATGGGGCTATAAACGGAGTATTGTTTATGGATTGCTGTTCTCGGCTTTGGGCGCAGCGGCCATGATCGTGGCCGTAGAGGTCAATGTATATGTGGGCATGTTGATCGGTTTGTTTATTGTAGCCTTAGGTTTTTCACTTCAGCAAACGGCTGCAAACCCATTTGCCGTTCTGTTGGGCGACCCTAAAACGGGAGCTTCCCGGGTGAACCTTGGTGGTGGTATCAATTCTCTCGGTACTACAATCGGTCCCTTGATCATAGGTTTTGCATTATTTGGCACCTTTGAGACGGTTTCAGACAGCCAGATCGCCAGCTTACCCTTGAATAAAGTTGTATATCTATACGTGGGAGTAGGACTATTGTTCATATTAGCTGCCGGCCTATTCCATTTCTCCAAGAAAGTACCTGCAGGATATAACCTGGAACCGATGGAAGCCGCCAATAAGGCGAGAACAACGCTGGTTATCATGACCATTCTGTTGTTATGTGCGTTCATTCCTGTATTCACCAGTTATAATTCAGCAGAAGCACTGCAGATCGAGAACCTAAAGCAAGTGGTGAAAACCAGCCGGGATGCAGGCCCAGCTTTTGAATTGGAAATGCTATCACATTCCTTGGAACTGAAACGCATGTTCTGGTTATTAGGAGCCCTATTGGTCGTGGTTGTGGGCTTATTGTTCGCCTATGGCAGTGCAAAGAAAAACCCTGCCGGATGGGGTGCCATGAAATACCCACAATTGGTTTTGGGGATGTTGGCATTGTTTGTCTACGTAGGTATCGAAGTGGCTATCGGAAGTAATCTAGGGGAATTATTGACTTTGGAAGAATTCGGAAGTCTGCAATCTTCACAGATCACGCCTTATGTATCAATGTATTGGGGCGGGATGATGATCGGCCGTTGGGCAGGCGCGATCTCCGCATTCAACCTGACAAAATCCAAAAAACAGATGCTGACCATTATTGTCCCTCTTATCGCATTTAGCGTCATTATTGGTGTAAATGCCTTAGCAGGGTTTGATATGTCGGTATTATATTATTATATCGTTTGTGTCGCTATTCAGATCGTTGCCTTCCTGATCAGTAAGGAAAAACCGGTACGTACCTTGATTATTTTTGGAACATTCGGTCTTTTGGCGATGGTGGTTGGATTGATGACTTCAGGTACGATTGCCATCTATTCATTCCTTGCAGGTGGATTGGCTTGTTCCATTATGTGGGGATCGATTTTCAGTCTGTCCATTCAGGGATTGGGAAAATATACCGAACAGGGATCCGCATTCTTGGTCATGATGATCTTAGGTGGAGGTATCATTCCGCCTATCCAAGGAAAACTTTCTGATATCATTGGTATCCACAACTCTTATATTATTCCGGTGGTTGGATTTGCCTATATTATCCTGTTTGCTATCCTTGTCAAAAATTTCCTAACCAAGCAAGGTATTAATATGGATGAGATTGAAGCAGAAGCAGGGCATTAATCACCCATCTAATTGTAAAATATACACTAAGTAAATATTAATTTTACACTTTGTTAATAAGCTCATAATCAAAAAATTATGAGCTTATTGCTTAAAATCAGCAGTCAAAGGCCTTCAAAATTTTTGATTATATCCAATAAAAATTCTTATTTTTAGTAATAAATCCCGTATTTTGGGAACAATACAGTAAAAATTACCATTGTAAAACGTAAAAACAAGTTACTTAATTTTAAAACTATTAAATAATGATAATAATTGCAGATGGAGGGTCTACAAAAACAAACTGGTGTTTGTTAGATGATACTAATAAAAAGATCTATTTCAACACCGAAGGTTACAACCCATATTTTGTAGATAGCGATTACATTGTTGCATCCCTAAAGAAAGGTTTACCACAGGATATTCCATACGATAAGATCACCGAGGTCAATTATTATGGTGCGGGGGTACATAACGAGGAGAAAGCGAAGATTGTGGAAGAAGCCATTCAAGCGGTGTTTCCAAATGCAAAGGTTGAAGTAGGACATGATTTATTGGCAGCTGCTCGTGCGCTGTTGGGTACAGAGGCTGGATTTGCGGCCATCTTAGGAACCGGTACCAATACTTGTATTTACGACGGTAAAGATATCACCCATAACATTGATTCTGCAGCATATATTTTAGGAGACGAAGGTAGTGGTAGCTATATCGGAAAAAAACTATTGACAGATTTTATCCGTGGTCTTATGCCTAAGGATGTTTCTGATGTGTTCTATGAAACTTATAAACTGACTCCAGATGAGATTATGGACAATGTTTATACGAAACCTCTAGCAAACCGTTTCTGCGCAAGCTTCAGTAAATTTGTTTATGATAATAATGTAAATATTCAATATACACGTAAGATTGTTGATGATGCGTTTGAAGCTTTCTTTAACAATTTGGTGAGTAAATATCCAGATTACCAATCGTATACATTTAATTGTATTGGTTCGGTTGGGTATAATTTCAGAAATGTATTGGAAGAAAAAGCGGATCAATATGGGATGAAAGTGGGTAAGATCCTACGCTCGCCTATTGATGATTTGGTACAATTCCATATCAATAGATCTAAAAGCATCGCTTAATAAACAGTTTAGTTTATTCTATATATACGTCATTGCGAGGAAAACGTCATTGCGAGGAAAACGTCATTGCGAGGCACGAAGCAATCTTTACACTAATCGAAAGATTGCTTCGTGCCTCGCAATGACGTTTTTAGATTGCTTCCTTCCTCGCAATGACGTTTTTTTATGATTCTTCAGTTCTTTGCAATGACGTTTATTTACAACTCATAACTCTTGCCAATCTCTGGCAAAGTCAAATCCACATCAGCTTCACTGAATAACTTCTCTACAGCAACTTCATCAATTTCTATCGGTGGGAAAGAATTGAAATGCGTTCCTACCACATGTTTACATTTAATAAACTGCGCGGCTATCACCGCATCTTCCGCATCCATGGTATAATGTCCTCCAATTGGTAAAAAGGCATAATCCATCTGATACCTCTCCAATAACTTCATCTCCATCGTCAATGCTGTATCACCAGATACATATATAGTCTTCCCTTTGACAAAAAACACAAATCCTACAGGAAATCCACCATAACTTCCGTCAGGCGTACTGTTAGAATGCGCCGCAAAAACCATCTTCACCTTTCCAAATGGCAAATTAAGAGTTCCGCCCAGATTAAAGTCAATCACTTTTTCAGCAGGCACACCTTGGTTCTTTACCCAAGCAGCCGTCTCCACAATTGCCGCCACTGTCGCATTCTTCTTCTTCTGGACAGTTACCATATCCGCCACATGATCTTCATGTCCATGCGTTAGGAAAATATAATCTGGAGCCAAATCTTCTGCCTTCACCTCTTTAGCAATGGGGTTATAGGTTATGAAAGGATCCAATAGGACTTTCGTCCCATCGAAATCAAATTCAAAACAGGCATGTCCATAATAGGTATATTTCATCTTAAATCCTTTTGAATAATTATTTATTTCCGAACAAGTTCCCTAATCCGCCCAATCCTCCTAAAAGATCTTGGGAAGCTGCCTGCATTTCCGACTGACTGATGTTCTCAGCTTGGGTTAAGGCCTTATTGATCGCTACGATCAACAATTCTTCCAACTCTTC
The DNA here is from genome assembly GCF_002734245.1 of Sphingobacterium sp. 1.A.4. Taxonomy (NCBI): domain Bacteria; kingdom Pseudomonadati; phylum Bacteroidota; class Sphingobacteriia; order Sphingobacteriales; family Sphingobacteriaceae; genus Sphingobacterium; species Sphingobacterium sp. 1.A.4. Next base: position 145,087 of record NZ_PEAZ01000063.1, on the reverse strand, counting down.
CTGATCTGCCTCTGCCAAAAACTCCGGATCGATCTTCACCTCCTTGATCTCCTTATTTGCCGTTGCAATGACACGTATTTTACCACCCTCAGCATCTCCAGATACGGAAATATGGTCTAATCTCTCTTTAATCTCCTTTGCACGTTGTTGCGCTTCAAATAACTTATCGAACATATGATTTTATCTTTTAAAACATCCAAAATACGAATAATTTAGGATTCTTGACAATCTTTATAGGTTCTTTTGCCGAGCTTGCTTACCTTTGCAGCAACAATATTTTTTCCAAGAATGGATCATTTAAAACATTATACCGCATTAGCGGACAACTTAGCATCTACCAACCCACAAGCACACGAAACCCTCGAAGAGGAGATCAATATCCTTATCCATAAGCTAAAATTCATCCCTATGGAAAGCAGACCAGTGGTGCTTATCCAGAACTTATCCACTTCGCAGATCGAACCGGATTACCTGGAAGAGATCTTGGCTGTTGCCGGTGGAAGGAAAGCAGGTTTGGAAAATGATCTTGCTGAAATTGATATTTTGATTTTCATTCAGGAAAGCCCTGATTTCCTAAGTAAGTTGCCTACCTTGTTGAGCACCCAATACCAAGGAAGCAAGGCTGTTGAAAATAATCAGGTATACATTATCCAAAAGCCAGCTTTTGGTTCCCAACGATCAGATTATTTGCAGGATATAGAGATCCTTGCCGAGATCGTGCAATCCAAATATTTCATCTATGGGCATGAAGGGAACCATTGGATGAAATTCGAGCTATAAACTAAGGATTTAATATTTTAAATAACCAAAAGAGGTCGGTTGCTTGATAGCGACCGACCTCTTTTTATTGGATATGATCCTTATTTGGACATAATCCTTATACGGATCAACTTATTTCCTTCGTTGTTAAACGAACTTCTTTCTTAAGATGGAATATAATTTCTCTACCGTTTGCGGTTTGGTTGCCCAATTATTTTTGAGCGCATAATTGGTCTGCAAAAAGGCATCTGCCTCCGCAAAATTATCAAACCTGTTCAGTAACTCGATCGCTTCGGAATAAGCTAAGCTATATCCGTTGAAAAGATCTTTGATGAACATGAGCTTATCGTTCAAGCTGACTGCTGTTTTAAGATCTACCACCGTTTCTGAACCTCGGCTAGCAGACGTATTGAACTGCTGCACATTTGTCAATCCAGCACGTTTCTGTTGTTGGATGAGTTCGTTCAATGTCAATGGACGACTTGGTTTCGCCTCTGCTTGTTTGGCAAGATCATTCAACGTCACCTCTTTTTCCGCCGGTTCCTCAATCCTTACCTCTTTTTCCTCAATGCGAACCTGGTTTACCACCGGTTCAGAGGAGATTGACGAGGATCTTTCAGGAGTTGTTTCTTCTTTTGGCACTTCTTTAGATTCTTCCTTAGCTTCAACTTTGGACTCTTCCTTAGCTTCTTCTTCATAAGCTGGTCTTACGGAAGTGTAATTGGAGCTTGAAGTATGTACTGGAGATTGCAGAGAATCCGTTATGGAAGTACTTGCCTCCGCTAATTCTTCTTTATCAGCGTCGGTTTCCCCTTCCTGCTTATTATCTTCTTCAGGGTTTTCTAAATCTTGCTCAGAATCCTTACCCTCCTCCTCAGATTTTACCGTTGTTTGTTCTTTTTCTTCTTCCTCTTGATATTCCTCTACTACCGCATCATTTTCTTTGTTGCTCTTCGCTCCAAAGGTACTGGAGAATGGAATCTCTTCGTCGTATTCCTCTATCACAGGAGCATCATTATTCGATACCTCTTCTTTTTCAGTTTTTACTGCATCTGGGTTTTCTGTTGCTGTTTCTGCTTCAATATTTCCATCAGCCTCCACTTCCTGAATCTCATTTACGACCGGTTGATCATCCGCTTCATGTTCATCCACCTGAACCGCCGGTGTAAAAACAGTATCTTCCTCTTTTGCAGATTCAACATTCGAAGAATCCTCTTTTGTAGACTGGTCTTTCGTAGACTCACCTTGCACAGGTTCATTTGAAACCGGTGAAGCAGCCAATAATCGAGGGTCTTTTTCTACTTGTAGGTTGGCCAATACATCAAGGTGTGCTGCCAAATATTTTGCCTGAGCGGCCAATAAAAGGATCTCTGTCCGATGTCCTGAAATTTGATTCCCATCCAATGAAGCGTACTGCTCATTGATCTCCACCAATAAGTCGCCGATTTTACCTAAAATATCTTGTTCTTTATAAGCCATAATGCTGTTTTGATCCTTTATTATTCTATCTTGTTCTTCTATATGAACAAAAAACAAACCAACTGAGTTTGACTAAGTTTGATTTTTTATTCGATGATGCTCAATCAAAAATAGGATTTTATTCTGATATTCGTAAGCAAAACGAAGTCCTATGATGTTATTTTCTGAACATAATTTTCACCGTAGAAGAGATTGTATTGGCAGTATCGAAGTGATCTGTGGATCGATGTTTTCTGGAAAAACGGAGGAGTTGATTCGGAGGCTAAAAAGGGCTCAATTTGCCAAATTACCGGTGGAGATTTTCAAACCGGAAATCGATATTAGATATGGCGCTAATGAAGTGGTTTCGCACGATAGCAATGCGATTCCTTCTACGCCGGTTTCCCATTCTTCAGCAATTTTGTTGTTGAGTAATGAAACGAAAGTGGTGGGGATTGATGAGGCTCAATTCTTTGATGAGGAACTACCGAATGTCTGTGAGGAATTGGCGAATCGAGGGATCAGGGTTATTGTAGCGGGTTTGGATATGGATTATTTGGGACAACCCTTTGGTCCGATACCAAATTTAATGGCGATAGCAGAGGATGTGACAAAGGTGCATGCGGTATGTGTGCAATGTGGCGCGCCAGCGAATTATTCCTATCGGACGCAATTGGATGATGCTAGGGTTTTGCTTGGCGAGAAGGATAAATATGAGCCGAGGTGTAGGGGCTGTTATTTTGGATTGGAAGATGAGGATTGTTAGGTTGGATAGGCCAAGGCAAGGCATTATACGTCATTGCGAGGAGGTACGACGAAGCAATCTTTGGATTAGTGTAAAGATTGCTTCGTTCCTCGCAATGACGGTAGAGTTACTTCAACTCCTTCACAATACTTTCATCCAAAGGCGTAACCTTCGACCTATACCTATGCGCTAATTTCCCATCCTTACCAATCAAAAACTTCTCAAAATTCCAATTGATTGCTCCGGTAAAATCAGGGTTCTTTGCAGTTGTCAGATACTTGAACAACGGGATCATCTTCTCCCCTGTCACATCCACCTTTTCCGACAACAAAAATTTCACGCCATAATTCTCCTCACAAAAGGCTGCAATTTCTGCATTGCTATCAAATTCCTGGCCTTTAAAATTATCCGAAGGAAAACCAATCACGACCAAATCCTTTCCATACTTATCAGATAACTCCTGTAGTTCCTTATACTGCTTGGTAAAACCACATTTTGAAGCCGTATTAACGATCAAAATCTGCTTGCCCTTGAACTCAGACAAGGAAACTTTCTTCCCATCCAAGGTCTTAAAGCTATAATCATAAACCGTCGGCTGATTGAACAGCATGGTAAAAACCATTAATATCGAATAAATCATCTTTTTAAATTTTATATTTCAACATTCAGCTCCCTATTCACCACAAAATGAAAAAGCTGCTCTATAGGATTCTTCAAAATCGTGCCAATCTTAACCCCATGTAGATTACACACCTCCCGCAAATGGATATCAAAATTATAGGCTATCTGACCCACAAAATGACATTCATATTCCCAGAAATTAGGATAAGTCATGATATTTGTCCGCACAAATTCATCAAAACCATTCCTCAACAGGTTATCGATAAATGGATGCGATCGGTTATCCCCCATGAATTTCGCAAAACTTGCCAAATACGCATTCGGACGATCCCTTTGGTAGACATTCTTGATAATGATATCCTTGGTAATCGGATGCACTTCCTGGAAAATACGCATCAGATCCCTGGGCATGGATTCGTAGAGGTAAGCAGTTATCAATTGTTTACCGAACCAGGCACCCGAACCTTCATCCCCCAACACATAACCGATCCCGTGGATGCTTGTGGACAAACCTTCACCATCAAAATAGCTGATGTCCGACCCTGTTCCTAAATTCGAGATCAGGCCTTTGCCCGAACCAAAAGTAGCATAGGCAGAGCCCAGCAGATCGCTTTCTACAGCCACATAAGAACTGGGAAAAATCTCCGACAAGGCATTGGATACCAACTCCCTACGATCTGGAGTAGAGCATCCCGCACCAAAGAAATATACTTCATTGATCTCATTGATATAGGGAATGATCTCGGGAACACCGGAAAGGGTATTAGCGATTTCCTTTTCACTCACAAAAAATGGATTAAGGCCTTTGGTACTAAAACTTAAGGGTTTACTATCTGGAAGATGGAGCATCCAATCGGATCTTGATGAACCACTATCTGCAACTAAAATCATATTATTTAATTCTCATCAAACCCAAATATACGAAATGTAATATTATCGTGAAAGTGCATTTTATACGGATAAATAAAGAGGCATTTCATAATCCTTTTCTATCTTTATGAGGATTATTTAACCCTTTCTAATTATGATAAAATTTCGAAAACCTTTTTGGTTGATCGCTACAGCCTTACTTGCTTTCCAATCGGTACAGGCCCAGGAAGTCAGCCATCCGAAATCGCATTTTGGATTTAATATCGGAGATGATTATCAACTAACGAACTATACCCAAACAGAAGCCTATTTCAAAAAACTGGCTCAGCAATCCAATCGGGTAAAGCTACAGGTGATCGGTAAAACCGAAGAAGGTAGAGACCAGATCATGCTCATCATCAGTTCGCCGGAGAACCTAAAGGAACTCACGAAGTACCAGAAGATCGCTACGGATATGGCGAAGGCAAAGATCTCGGAAGAAGCCGCTAAGCAATTAGCGAAAGAGGGAAAATCCGTGGTGTGGATTGATGGCGGTCTACATTCCACCGAAGTGGTGGCTACCCACCAATTGATCCAAACGGCCTATCTCTTAGCGTCTGCAAACGATGAAGAGACCAAAAGGATCTTGGATAATTCGATCATATTAATGACACATGCCAATCCCGATGGCCATGAACTGGTAGGCGATTGGTATATGCGCCATACTGACCCGCAGAAAAGAAGCACCAGTCTGATTCCTGTCCTCTACCAAAAATATGCTGGGCATGATAACAATCGAGATTTCTTTATGCTCAACCTTAAGGAAAGCCAGAACATTGCACGGCAATTGTTCATCGATTGGAACCCACAGATCATGTACAACCATCATCAAACTGCACCTGCTGGAGCAGTGGTGGCTGGAGCACCCTATCGGGATCCTTTCAATTATGTATTCGATCCTTTGCTGATGTCGGGAATCGATGCCCTTGGAGCAGCCATGTCCTCCAGGCTGAACGCCGAAAATAAACCGGGATATACCGCAAAAGGTGGTTCGGTCTTTTCCACCTGGTATAATGGCGGCCTACGAACTACCACCTATTTCCACAACATGATCGGTTTATTGACCGAAATCATCGGAAATCCCACACCTTATGAAATTCCATTGGTATCCAAAAGGTTAATTCCATCCAGTGATACCCAAAACCCTGTCATCCCACAGAAATGGCATTTCCAACAATCCATTGATTACTCCGTTTCGCTGAACTATGCGGTTATGGGCTATGCGGCTCGCTATAAAGATGAGGTGTTATATAACATCTATCGGATGGGGCGCAACTCGATTGAACGAGGATCAAAGGATTTCTGGCCATTATCACCGAGTAAAGTAGCTTTGATTGATTCGGCCATGAAAGGGAGCAACATTTCCTCCAACAGAGAAATGACCCGTGGTTTCGAAAAAAGAAGTTTGGAGACCTTGTTCGGGAATAAAAACCTGCGGGATCCAAGGGGATATATTCTTCCGTCCGACCAAAAGGACTTCAGTACGGCCAAAAAATTCCTCAATGCGTTGATCCAAAACGGCATCGAAGTTAAACAGGCAACGGCTGATTTTACCGTCAATGGCACATCCTACCCTGCCGGAAGTTATGTGATCAAAACCAATCAGGCTTTCCGTCCGCATATCCTGGATATGTTCGAACCACAGGACCACCCTGATGATTTCGAATACCCAGGAGGTCCTCCGATCCCTCCTTACGATGCAGCAGGATGGACTTTGGCTTACCTGATGGATATTAAGTTCGATCGCATATTGGAAGATTTCAATGGTCCATTCCAGGACCTGAACCTCGGTGAGCAGATCTCCCTTTTGAACAGCAAAAAACCGGTTGGCAAATTCGTTAAATTGCCAGCGGAGATCAATGACAGCTATAAGATCGCCAACCAACAACTGAACAATAAAGGCAAGGTTTGGCGTGATCAGGTTTCAGGAGATTTCTATATCGAGAACAAGGGAAATATGACCCTTACCTTTGATGCTGCAGGCGCCAATGCACTTCCAAAAAGTGTAAAACCATTAAAATCCCTTCGGATTGGTTTATGGGATACCTATGGAGGTTCTATGGCTTCGGGCTGGTTAAGGTTCAATCTGGAACAGCATCATTATAATTTCGAACTGGTCTTCCCTGCGGATATCGACAAGGGCAATCTGAACAGTAAGTTTGATGTCTTGATCTTCCCTGGTGGAGCGATCCCAAGATTTGGAACTTCCACAACAACTCGACCTGGGAATAGAGGAGAAATGGCGATGCCTGACCATATTCCGGCAGAGTATAAGAATCGTTGGGGCAGATTGAGCGCCGATAAATCCATCCCTGTCTTGCAGGAATTTATGGAAAAAGGCGGCAAGGTAATCACGATAGGCAACAGTTCCGATCTTGCTGAACACCTTAAATTGGGCGTGGAAGATGCATTGGTCGATCAAAACAAAGTGCCTTTGAAAAGAACGGAATTCTATACTCCAGGTTCTGTATTGACAGCAAAAGTAAATTCGGGTGTGCCGAGCACCTGGGGATATGCGGATCAGATTGATCTTTATTATTCCAATGACAACCTTTATAAGATCACCAATAAGGATATTACACCGTTGATCTGGTTTGATAGTGAAAAGGTATTAAAATCAGGTTGGTCTTGGGGAGAAAAATATCTAAAGGATGGTGTTTTGGCCTTTGAAACGAATATTGGCAAAGGAAAATTGGTTTCCTTTGGTAATGACATCAACTTCAGGGCGCAAACACACGGGACTTTTAAATTCTTATTCAACCAATTGCAATAGGTTTTTAATCCTTTAATGATAAAAAGAGCTGCTATCTTAAAATTAGCAGCTCTTTTTATGAAAGATAATTTTCTTTTTTATTGATTGAGCTTAGAAGTTCAATTGGGAAATGTTCATCTTCATACTTTTCTAATAAAATTCCTAAAATTTCCAATTCATCACCTTCTCTTGTTCCTAGTTTTGCATCAAAAATTACTTCAAGTCTTTCTAAAGATTGAAAGTAATCCCTTTCTGTTTTAATTGGTTTTAATTACATCTTTCTAAATTTTGCTTCCTTCTATTTTTATCATATTCATAGTAAAAGATAGAAATCAATTCCCAAATTGGGAAATTCAATTTTAAATTTACATTCAAAACAAAGTTTGGAAACTCAAGTAAGACCAGTTTGGTTCTTCCTAAAACCAAGGTGAAAGCAATGTGAAAGTATGTAAAATGTATGTCAAGCATACTAAACACCTACTTATACCATGGTTTAAACCTACTTAAACCACGAACTTAAACCTATTTTATCCTATTTTAAGGGACTCAGGTCCTAATCACTTGACAATTGATAATAAGGAATTTCTTCTATTATTGAATCGGTATCCCAGGCCTAACATCAAGTAATTAGGCTCATGAAAATCTTTGATGGAATAGCCAACATGCAGAAATGCACTTTTGCTCACACCTGTTTTCAGGGCAAAACTTTGGTATGTACCCTTAAAATCCCCTTCACGATTAATGAAATGTGTTCCCAATCCTATACTCAGTGTAAATATCGGCATGATATAATCTGCTCTTGCTGACACTCCCGCTGCAATCTGTTCTTTCCAATAAGGCTTAAAGAATTGCTGTTCCGTTCCTACGATATAGTCTTTGGTATACACATTAGCACTACCATCATGGATCAGGTCCAGGGATGCTCCCGCTCGGACGCGATACCCAAAGTTATACATGGGTGCAATATATACCCCCAAAACTGGGTAACGGTGTGGCGAAGCAATCTGATTCCCTATGAAATAAACTCCTTTCCTACGCCAGGATCCAAAAGCCACCACATCATAGCTCCAATGCCTTTCAAAGGCTGGGATTTGCTTCTTCATCCGCCATTTTTCCGCGTTCGGAAGTTTTTTCGAAAGGTCATATTGTAAGCCTAACCGAAAGCTGCTGGTATTGAATCCGGAATTGGGATATTCCGTATTTCCATTGGAAAAATGGGTGAAATCAAAGCCCGTATTCAGAGCTAAGCGCTTCGCTAAATACCAACGCAGAAAAAGACCCGCATTGATATAGGCATTCTCCTTGGAACCAATAATTACATTTTTTGGATTTTCATGCGTATCGAAATATTTCCAACCCGTGGATAGGCCAAAATTCCATTCATAATGCAGACCCAGTAATTGGTTTAACCGTAGGATCTCCGCATTCTGGAAAATATACCCCGCCATAGGATTCCCTAATTCCTTTCCATTTCCATAATTAAAATAAGCTAAGCCAATTCCCTGGCTGGTCTGGGGGAAAATACAATTCCCAAAGGAACCTTCAGGCAGACCAAATGCATATTGCAGGTGAGCGGAGACACCTTTTTCGGAGAGCGAATAATCGTTGTCCATCCCTTTGTAAAAAGGGGCGGTAGGAATGACTTTTGCCGCCCGAAAATCGATACTGATCAGGTTTTTGTAGCCCCCTTGCATAATGGTCTCCCTTTGAATTGGCTGTTGGATAAGACTATCCTGGGCAAACACAAATCCTTGGGAACAGAAAATAACAAACAAGTAAATTATCCGGTAGAATAATCGAGTCATTTTAAATGGTTAACAATCAAAAATAACCAAATAAATCCTAAAGCAAGGTTAAAAATCCTTAAATATGGCGGCTAAATTCCGCTATTTTAGCGCAGCTTCGATCAATTCGCCGTAAAAAGCAGTTTCCGTTCTATCAGATGCCCTTACCTGTTGCGGAATAAAGCTCTGCGGAGTCTGACCTGGGACCGTATTGATCTCAATAAAAAAGAATTTATCGGTTTCATTCTCCAGGAAAAAATCCACTCTTACCATCCCACTGCAGTTCAACCGGATATATATTTCCTTGATGATTTCATCAGCTCGGCTTTTCTGATCAGCATTCAGATCGGCTGGTGTAATCTCCTCGGTCAGTCCTGGGGTATATTTCGCCTCAAAATCAAAAAACTCGCGGGTGGTTCGGACTTCTGTAGCCGGCAACACCTGCAGTTCGCCCTGTGGATTGCGGTAAATGCCTTGGGAAAATTCCCGTCCTACCACAAATTCTTCTACAAGAACCTGCTTTCCGGTATTCTCCGCATCATAAGCATTATCCAAGGCCTCTTGGAGAGCATCCCAGGATTTCACTTTGCTCATCCCGATGCTACTACCACCAGCATTCGGCTTCACAAATAAAGGCAGCACTAATTTTTCCTTAACAGTATTAAAAGCATCTGCACGATGCGCTTCAAAAAGTAATACCGATTTTGCTACGTATAATTGAGGGATATCTTGGATGATCGCTTTGGTATAGCCTTTATTCATGGTCAAAGCAGAGGTCAATGCGCTGCAGCTGGTATAAGGTAATCCGATCATATCGAAATAACCTTGTATCCTTCCATCCTCTCCGGGTGTACCGTGCAAGATGATAAATGCCACATCAAAATTGATCTTGCCGTTAATGTCCAAAGAAAAATCCTGTCTATCTATCTCATGCCTGTTTCCTTGATCATCGGTATAATACCAACCATCCAAATTAATGGCAATGGGATACACTTCATATTTTTCTTTATCCAATTGGGAGTACACAAAAGCGGAGCTTTTGAAGGAAACTTCGGCTTCTCCGGTATACCCACCCGTAATTAAGGCTACTTTAGTTTTCATATTATTCATTGAAGAAACAAATATAATTTGAGATACGAGGAAAAACGAATATTTTTGCCCTTATATTCTATCGATAATTCGAAAATTCTAAAAAATGGAATTAATATTGATAGTGCAACACTAAAAAAGCAACAGATCGATGTCGAAACTCTTTTTATACCTGAGGACAGCCACTTTCAGGAAAAACCTTATCGGGTCTATAATCTTCTTGATTGTCCTGTTCATCCTTATTTATTTTGGACTGAAAATTTACACCAAACATGGGGACTCCCAGGAGGTTCCAGTGCTGAAAGGCCTACATATCAATGAAGCCTTAAGTATCTTGGATAAGGCAGGCTTAGAATATGAAATAGACTCCATCTATCAGATGGATGCAAAACCAGGCTTGGTCATCGATCAGGATCCAGATCCTAAATCGCATGTTAAAGGCGGTCGGACGATCTATCTGACGATCATTACTCAATCTGCACCGGAAATTGCTTTCCCAGAAGTGATCGACAAGACCTATATCGAGGCTTCGGCTATCCTGAAAAACCATTCCTTGAAAATTGCGGACACGACCTATATCAATGATATTGCTAGAGATTTGGTATTGGATGTTAAATTTGCCGGACAGCCGTTACGTGCGGGAAGAATGGTTCCTAAGGGATCGAAGATCTCCTTGATTCTTGGAAATGGCCGTGGTGATAGTGAGGTAGAAATCCCTAACCTGGTCGGATTGCCTTTAATCGAAGCAAAATTTGCTTTGGCTGGCGTAGGGTTGGTACTGGGTTCTGTTAAATTCGCAGATGGCTCCAACGACTCCCTGAATGCGATCATCGAAAGCCAAAGTCCAGACACCAGCGCAAGAATTATTTCCATCGGTTCGGCGATCCATGTGATCATGTCCAAACCAAAAGAAGTAGCACCCGAAACTCCAACCCCGCTAAACCCATAACATGGCAGAGAACAGAAAAAAATCGAGCCTTCCTTTATTTATTGGAATTATCGTATTGATCATAGGATTAACCGCTGCAGGTTTTGCCTATTTCACTTTCATGGCACCATCCATCGCCACCGATGAGCCTTACTTTTATGTAAAGAGCAACGAGCCTTATGAGGAAGTGATGAAGCGGATAGAAAGTGAAGGGGTAGTCAGTAATCCGGCATTGTTTCAATATGCAGCAAAATTTATGGACCTGAAATCCGCAGGTATCAAAGCCGGTAAATACAAATTATCTAAAGACCTTTCCAATCGCAGATTCATTGGAAATCTTCGCGGAGGATATCAGGAAGCCGTTAAATTCAGGTTTCAGAACATCCGTTTAAAAGAAAATTTCGCAGGTTTATTGGGCAGAGAATTTGAAGCGGATTCCACCGCCTTCCTTCAGCTATTGAACGATGAGCAATTGGCAACAAAATACGGTTTCACGAAAGATAACTTCTTTAGTATGTTCATTCCGAACACCTATGAAATCTACTGGAACACCGATCCTAAGGAGATCATCGATCGTTTTGCTAAGGAGTACACCAAATTCTGGAATGATGACCGTAAGGCCAAAGCAGCAGCATTGAACCTGACCACGCAAGAAGTCAGTGTGCTGGCTTCCATCGTTAAAGGAGAAGCACTGCACGTGGATGAAATGCCGAAGATTGCAGGGCTGTACCTTAATCGTTTGAAGAAAGGAATGTTATTGCAGGCCGATCCTACAGTAATCTTCGCAAACAACGACTTTACCATCCGCAGGGTGCTGAACAGACATTTAACCATTGATAATCCATACAACACTTACCGGTATAAGGGATTGCCTCCAGGGCCAATCATGATGCCAAGTATCGCCTCTATTGATGGGGTATTGAACTACGACCATCATAACTATATCTATATGTGTGCGAAAGATGATTTCTCCGGATACCATTTATTTGCAGAAACCGTTGCAGAACATTTGGTGAACGCACGGAAATTCCAAAAAGCATTGGACGAAAGAAATATCAAAAAATAAGGTTATGTTCTCCTACCAACATCAAATCCGGGTCAGGTATGCCGAAACGGATCAAATGGGTTATGTTTATTATGGTAACTATGCTTCCTATTACGAAGTAGCACGTACGGAAATGTTGCGTAGTACCGGTGTTTCCTATAAGGAATTGGAGGATATGGGCGTCATGCTACCCGTTACAGACTTGAGCAGCAAATACATAAAGGCTGCCAAGTATGATGATTTGATCACAATAAATATTTATATTAGGGAAAAACCAGGTATTCGGATTAAATTTGAATACGAGCTATTTAACGAAGCGGGCGAATTGCTGAACACTGGATTCACCCAATTGGTATTTGTTGATATGGAAAAAGGTAGACCCTGCAAACCACCACAGGTTTTCGTTGATAAAATGGCTCCATTTTTTGGAGGATAATGAAAAAAGTACACCAACAACTTCTTCGTGTAAGGCCGTATGACCGTTTGATAGAATGGTCTAAAGGGGCCACCCTACCTGGTTTTGGGAAGTTGCCACTTTACACCGTACTCGTATTTTTCTTCCAAGAAATAGCCCGGGAATCCATTCTGAACAAAGCTTCTTCCCTCGCCTATAACTTTATGTTGGCGGTATTTCCTGGGATTATCTTCCTGTTCACCTTGATTCCCTATATCCCGGTCGATAATTTTCAGGAACAATTGCTGGACCTGATCCAATTGGCTTTGCCGAACAATGCCTTTGAGGTATTACAGACTACATTGATCGATATCATCAAAAGACAGAACAGTGGGTTATTGTCGGTGGTATTTGTATTGGTCACTTTCTTCTCCACCAACGGGATGACCACCTTGATGATGACCTTCAATAAAGCTGCGCTTTCCAAAGAATCGAGGACCTGGCTACAACGACGGGTTATCGCCTTAGGCTTGGTTTTCGCTATCGTCCTTGCCCTGGTGGTTGGCATAGCACTATACGCGGGTTCCAACTACTTCATCAACTACCTAAAAACACATATCGACTACGACCTAAAATATTTTTGGGCCACCCTGATCAAGATCGCGCAATGGCTGATTCTCTTCAGTATCTACTTTTTTACCGTCAGTTTGATCTATAAATTTGGACCATCCTCTACAAAAAAATGGAAACTTTTCACCCCGGGAGCTACTTTAGCCACCCTTTTGGCCATGCTTTCCTTCTCTCTTTTCACCTTCTACATCAACAACTTTGGGGCCTATAACAAACTGTATGGATCCATCGGAACATTGATCGTAGTGATGATCTGGATGTATATTAACGCATTAATACTTATTATTGGCTTTGAATTGAATGCCAGTATTGCTTTATCAAAACAAAGTATTAAAATTGTAAAGCCAAGGGTGTACAACTCTTTTAAACCAAACAATACTTAAATACCATCTTGTTAATTTATTTGGCTTTTTAATTAACTTTGTGTCGAATATGGAAGATAAGACTTTATTGAAGAGCTCTAAGCGGAACAGAAATGTCCGTAATATCCTATTATTTTCCATCATCATCCTTTTCATTACCTTCGTTATCGTATTTATATTTTCGTTTATCCAATATAAATCCATTCAGAACAGGATCAAATCCATTTACGTTTCCATCAATAGCGATAAAAATGACTTCTCCGATTTATTGGATGTTTTCAACGAAGCGGAACATGATTTCCGGGAGTTCTCCATCACCTATAGCAGTGAGGATTATGAAAACTACAAGAACAAGCTGGTCCACCTTAAGAAATCTGTTGATTCCCTGATCAATATCAAGGAATTGACCGACCTGTGGTATGATGATCAACCAAAATCCAATCGGGAGGTGCTGGATCTCATTCCGAAATATAAATCCCTGAACGCAAAACTGGACTCCATGATCCTGGCCTCAGAGACCCTACGGAATTTCCATCAAGAAACATCCAAGGACTCCATGTTTGATCTGCCACTTCCGAAAATTGAGAAGGATAGTATTTTCAGTAGCGAGAAAACCTTGAGCAATAGGCAGATCCTTTTGGATAGAAAACCCCTATTGCAACGTATATTCCAGAAAAAACAGGATACTATCAACGTCGAGGCCTATGAAACTTACGAAACAGAACGTTTGCAGCTGCAGGAGACTTTGGTCGAGATCCTGGAAGATAACAATACCTTTACCCGTACCAAATTAAATGAACTGCAGGAAACCCTGAACCGGTTGCGGAAGAATGAAAGGGCTTTGCTAGCGGATAATTTCACCTTATTGCAAAGTGCCAACCAATTGGTTCGGATCATCCATAATGAACGCTTTCAGATACAAAAGGAAAAAACCGATCGTGACCTGATCTCTTTGATCTCCAGTACAGAGACGTTCAGGTGGCAGATCATCATCTCCCTAACCTTTGTATTCATCATTATCTGTATCCTGATCTACTACCAATTTTTCTCAGCCTACTACGAAAGGAAGCTGATGGAGGAAAAAGTGTACGCCTCCAAATTGGCAGAACAGAAGACAGACATCCTCGCAGAGATCACCCATGAGATCAGAACTCCATTAAATTCCTTGATCGGTATTGTGGATCTGTTGAAGAGTAGAAAAGACCTCTATCAGCCGAAGGATATCCTGTTGTTGGAATCGGCCTATTCCAATATCACCATGACTTCCAAAACCATCAATGATATATTGAACCTAAGCAAGATCGATCAGCATGACGCGATAGAACCGAGCTTCTTTGATTTCAAAGAATTGGTTATGGAAGTGATCGAAGGCCATCAGAACCAGGCAGCGTTAAAGAACATTACCTTAGATTACCATGTACAGCCCGACGCACCTACGGTGATCTATACCGATGAAGTCAAGGTTCGGCAGATCTTACATAACCTGGTGAGCAATGCGATTAAATATTCTTCCAAAGGGGTAGTTCGGACCAGTATCTACATCAATGATAATGGCATGTTGTTGATCAAAGTATCCGATCAGGGACAAGGGATACCCGATAACCTGAAGAAGAACATCTTCAAGAAATACTATACGGTGAATAAATCCACCAAGGTGGATAGTGGGGTTGGCTTAGGCCTTTACATCACTAAAAATATCGTGAACATGCTGGAAGGCAAGATCGGGTTCAAAACTGCTTCTGGCGCGGGTACCACTTTTATTGTGGAGATCCCTGTTCCAGCACCAAGGTACCGCCGGAAGAACAATATCGAGGCAAATCGGGTAAACGACCTACCAAAAAACATCAGCTGGCTGATTGTTGATGATAACGCTTTGAATCTGCTCTATTTACGACAGTTCTTTTCGTTACATAAGCAAGTATTTACGGCAACGAACGGTAAGGAAGCAGTGGAGATCATGGACCGCGAAAAAATAGATGTGATCATTACCGATATCAATATGCCGGTGATGACGGGGGATGAACTGCTCCTGAAACTACGCATCAACCCGGCCTTTGACCAAGTGAAAATAATAGCCACATCCTCTGATAATGACCAAGTTAAACGACTGGAAAAGGAAAGAGGCGTTCGATTCGACGGTATATTGATCAAGCCGTTCAACGAGAAAAAACTAACGGAAATTATCCTGAAAACCATCTATCCGATATTCGACGATCAGGAGTAAAATCCAAGGACTTCTGATGGGCTAAACTTTTTTTCATCTAAACTCTTGTAAATAAACTTTTTTCGTATCTTTGCAGTCCCTACCACGTAGGGAAAAGGAGAAAATTAATTAATGGCAAAAAAACAAGAAGCAGAAAAAGAGTTAGCGGCGAAAAACGCAGAGCTACAAGGTGCTGACACAAAAGTTGTGAAGGACACTGAAAAGATTGAGTCTGAGGCAGATTCAAATTTGATCGATGAGATCAAATCGAACACTTGGAGTACTCCACAAGGAGACTTCGACTGGGATCTTGATGAGAAAGCATTCGGTAACTATAGCGATGCTGAGCGTGTTAAATTGGAAGAGGAATATGCTGGAACATTTAACCAAATCAATCAAGGTGAAATTATTGAAGGTGTTGTTGTATCAATCAACAACAAAGATGTTGTTTTAAACATCGGTTTCAAATCAGACGGTCTAGTAGCATTATCTGAGTTCCGTGACTTACCTGACTTAAAAGTAGGTGATACTGTTGATGTATTCGTTGAATCTCAAGAAGATGCAAACGGTCAATTGGTATTATCCCGCAAACGTGCTAAAACACAAAAATCTTGGGAAGAGATCAACAATGCATTGGAAAATGACAAAATCATTGATGGTTTCGTTAAATCACGTACTAAAGGTGGTTTGATCGTAGACATCAAAGGTGTTGAGGCATTCTTACCAGGTTCTCAAATTGACATCAAACCTATCCGTGATTACGACGTATACGTAGGTAAAACTATGGAATTCAAAGTGGTAAAAATCAACCACGAATTCAAAAACGTAGTCGTATCGCATAAAGTATTGATCGAAGACGATTTGGAAAACCAAAAATCAGAGATCGTTGCGAAATTGGAAAAAGGTCAAGTATTGGAAGGTACTGTTAAAAACATTACAGATTTCGGTGTGTTCATCGACTTGGGTGGTGTTGACGGATTACTTCACATTACAGATATCTCTTGGGGCCGTATCGAGCATCCAAAAGAGGTATTGGCATTAGACCAAACTATCAACGTTGTAGTTCTTGACTTTGATGACGAGAAAAAACGTATTGCATTAGGCTTAAAACAATTATCAGAGCACCCTTGGGAATCTTTAGACAAAGGATTAGAAATCGGTTCTAAAGTGAAAGGTAAGATCGTTACTGTAGCTGACTACGGTGCTTTCTTAGAAATCATCCCTGGTGTTGAAGGATTAATCCACGTATCTGAAATGTCTTGGTCTCAAAACCTACGTTCTCCTCAAGAGTTCTTGAAAGTAGGTGATGAAATCGAAGCGGAAATCTTAACATTAGATCGTGACGATCGTAAGATGAGCTTAGGTATCAAACAATTAACTCCAGATCCATGGCAAAACATCACTGAGCGTTACCCAGTAGGTTCTAAACAATCAGCAGTTGTTAAAAACATGACTAACTTCGGTGTATTCGTTGAGTTAGAAGACGGAATCGATGGTTTGATCCACATTTCTGATCTTTCTTGGTCTAAGAAAGTTAACCACCCTAATGAATTCACTAAAGTTGGTGAGAAATTAGATGTAGTGGTATTGGAATTAGACGAAGAAAACCGCAAGCTTTCTTTAGGTCACAAACAATTAGAGGAAAACCCTTGGGATACTTTCGAAACGATCTTCACTGAAGGTTCTGTTCACGAAGGTACTGTAATCAAAGTTGGTGACAAAGGAGATATCGTAGCTTTACAATATGGTGTTGAAGGTTTCTGCCCTAACAAACATTCTGTAAAAGAAGATGGTTCTTCATTGAAAGTTGACGAAGTTGCTGAATTCAAAATCATCGAATTCAACAAAGAGAACAAACGTCTAGTGATTTCTCACTCTCGTATCTGGGAAGATGCTAAAGCTGAAGCTCGTATCGAGGAATTCAATGCTCGTAAAAAAGAAGCTAAAACTGCTAACGCAGCAGTGAAGAAAGTTAAAGATTCTGTAGAGAAATCTACTTTAGGTGATCTTGACGTTCTAGCTCAATTGAAAGAGCAAATGGAAGATGATGAAAAAAAATCTAAATAATTAGATTTTAAAACATAATCCAAAGCCCCGAATGTAAGATTCGGGGCTTTTTTTATGCCTTATATTTCCTTAGCTTTATGAAAGGAAATGTAGGATTTGAATGTTTTTAAGGAATGATTATGGAAAAGATGGATAGGCGTGAAAGCCCACTGATCAGTACGGATGTTGCCTTGCAGATGATTAATGATGATCAGGTGGTGCTATTGGATGCGACCATTGATAAGGTTAATGAGAAAATGGATCGGGATCGGTTGGAACTGATTCCTGGGAGTTTGTTCTTTGATATAGAGGGAAGTTTTTCAGATCATGGAAGTGTTTATCCGCATACGATGGTGGATGCTGCCATATTTGAAAGGGAAGCGAGGAAGTTGGGGATAAATCAAGGGGATAAGGTTATTGTTTATGATCGTTGGGGGATTTATTCCAGTCCTAGGGCGTGGTGGATGTTTAAATTGATGGGCGTTGAAGAGGTATATGTCTTGCGTGGAGGATTGCCAGCTTGGAAGGCTGCTGGATTGCCGATTGTGGATGCTTATAGGGAGGTTGCTGGTTTGGAAGGTGATTTTGTGGCTAGGGAGGATAAGGATTGGATGATAGGAACGGAGGATTTGATGGAGAGGTTGGGAAAGGATGGTCAGATGATCGTTGATGCGAGAAGTGAGGGAAGGTTTCATGGAACTTCGCCGGAGCCAAGAGCGGGCTTAAAATCGGGGCATATTCCAGGGTCTAAGAATATTCCTTTTGATCGGGTGCTGGATGGGATTGATTATAAGGTGGATGAGGAGTTGAGTAGGATTTTTGAAGGGAAGTTGGTTTCGGATGGGAATTTGGGGTTGGAAGGGAAATTGGGGTTGGAAGGGACGATGGTTTCGGAAGAGAAATTGATGTCGGAAAATGTTTTGGATGATGATAGTAAGCCGATTGGAAATAAGCCTATAGGAAATAGGAATATATTCACTTGTGGATCTGGGGTATCGGCAGCGATATTGGCCTTGGCCGCTTATCATTTGGGGAGCAGGAATGTGGCGGTGTATGATGGGTCTTGGAGCGAATGGGGAGCGCGGGAGGATACGCAGATAGAACGGTAATTATCGTCATTGCGAGAAGCTATACCCGTCATTGCGAGACCTACGTCATTGCGAGGAACGAAGCAATCTTCCTTCATGTCATGCTGAGCGAAGTCGAAGCATCTACATTTGGACCTGTACAGATCCTTCGACTGCGCTCAGAATGACATAGTCCCATGACATAGTCCAAAGATTGCTTCGTCGTACCTCCTCGCAATGACGCAGTAGCTCCTCGCAATGACGCCAAAAGGCGTCTCAATGTCAAGTACCCCCTACTTCCTAGCTTCCGGCAAGGGAACATATCCATCATCCCCAGGAACTTTCGGAAACTCATGCTTCCGCCATTTATCTTTCGCTTCCTCAATAATCTCCCTTGAAGTCGCTACAAAATTCCAATAAATAAATCTTTCTTCCGGAAAAGGCTCCCCACCAAAAATATACACCGTCGTCCCAGCCTTCATCTCAAAAGAACATAAATGCGCATCCTTCGTAATCAAAATATGCTTAGGCGCATAATCATGGCCATTACTGGAAATCTCCCCTTCCAAAATATACAAACCACTCTCGCCATAAAGCTCGCCCCGGATATCAATCAACGCATCTTTACTCGCTTTGATCTCCATCATGTACAATTTACTATGTACCGGAACTGGCGATTTCTTCCCAAAAGCTTCCCCTGCAATCAATTTATAACTTACACCATCTTCTTCCCAAGCAGGAATATCTGACGCTTCCACATGATGGAATTCTGGTTCTTGAAACTCCAATTCCTTCGGCAAAGCAACCCAAATCTGCAAGCCTTGCAAAAACTTATCCTTCGTCCGCAGATACTCAGGCGTTCTTTCCGAATGGACTACCCCTTTTCCGGCGGTCATCCAATTCACCGCACCAGGTTTGATCTCCATCGCCGAACCAATACTATCCCGATGGAAAATAGACCCTTCGAAAAGATAGGTCAACGTGGATAAGCCAATATGCGGATGAGGACCAACATCCAGGTTTTCATGATCCGCCAAACAAGCTGGCCCCATATGATCAATAAATACAAAAGGACCAATACTTCTTTTCTGACGGAAAGGCAATAACCTTCCCACCATAAAATTCCCAATATCCGCAGCGGTTTCTTCTTTTATGAAATCAATATTTGACATGTCTCTCCCTATTTTTTTAAATACTTAACTAATTTAAGCATTTGAAGATAGATTCTGTACAGCTTTGAAAATAAGATTGGCTGCCAAACGGGCTGTACGGTTATCAATATCGTACAAAGGATTCAGTTCTGCCACATCCATACTACGCAGATTGTCCAAGTTCATGATGGTTTCAAAAATGCGGTAGAAGCCGTGTGTAGGCATGATTCCTTGAAAGGAGCATGCACTCACACCGGGCGCAAATGCCGGTGAGAATACATCCATATCAATAGTTAGATAGACATGATCTACAGCGTTCGCAAATTCAAATATTTCCTGAATGATCGGATCGATCTGTTCGTGATGGATATTCTCTGCCTTCACGATTTTAGTACCCATTGAATCTGCATAATCGAACAGGGCTTTGGTATTGCTGATATCCTGAATACCGATGGCCATATAGCGGAATGCGCTATTGTTCTGTTTAGCTTCCTCTGCAATCTGGTAAAATCCAGTACCTGAATTTGCCCTTCCGTCTGCCGTTGCGCGGATATCGAGATGGGCATCGATATTGATGATGCCAATCTTTCCTGATTTAGCAGCTTGTAATCCTTTAAAATGTCCATAGGTGATCTCATGGCCTCCTCCCAATAAAATTGGAAAACCACCAGCTTTCACGATCTGTGTTACCCTGTTTGCTAGTTCTTGTTGCGCTTCTTCCAGTTCCTCCCCAACACAGACTACATTTCCGGCATCCAGTAATTTGGTCTTGCCATCAAAGTGAACCGGGAGATTGGCTATGGATTTCCGTAGGGCTTCAGGAGCCTCCTTGGCCCCTACCCGACCTTGATTCCTATGAACGCCCTCATCACAGACAAAACCCAAAAAAACAATTTTACCTTTTAATGGAGGTTGATCATTCAGATCTATTAGTTCTATTTTCTGATGCCAACGCAAAAATGATTCATCTGTCCCATCAATTCTTCCTGTCCAAAGATTTCTGTCTACGGGTTGGTAATAAACTTGTACTAATGCCTCCATAATATTATCAGTCTAAAAGGTTAGAAATTATATCTTCTTCCACTAAAATGGCAGGTGTTACCTGTAGTGTAGAAGTACGTTTAAGTTCGGTTTCAATAGCTTGTTGAGCTTCTTTGTTCCTTGCCCAAGCTCTGCGGGCAATACCATTGTTCACATCAAAGAACAACATCTGTTTCAATTTCTGATCGGCTTCCGGGCTACCATCCAACAACATCCCAAAACCACCGTTGATTACTTCGCCCCAACCTACGCCACCACCATTATGGATGGATACCCAAGTGGCTCCGCGGAAGCTATCACCAATCACGTTATGGATGGCCATATCGGCTGTGAATTTACTGCCATCATAGATATTGCTGGTCTCGCGGTATGGAGAATCCGTACCACTTACATCGTGGTGATCCCTGGCGAGAACCACAGGCGCGGAAAGTCTACCCTCTTCCACAGCCTTATTAAAGGCTTCTGCAATGCGCATTCTTCCCAAAGCATCTGCATAGAGGATCCTTGCCTGAGAACCTACGACCAACTTGTTTTTCTCTGCTTCTTCGATCCATTTGATGTTATCTGCCATTTGTTGGTAGATCTCTGTAGGTGCATCCACTTGGATCTCTTTCATCACTTCCAGAGCAATCTGATCTGTTAAACGTAGGTCTTCTGGTTTTCCGGAGGTACAAACCCAACGGAACGGTCCGAAACCATAGTCGAAACACATTGGGCCTAGGATATCCTGCACATAGGAAGGATATTTAAAATTCACCCCATCTGCAGCAAATACATCAGCTCCGGCACGGCTGCACTCCAAAAGGAAGGCATTACCATAGTCAAAGAAATATGTCCCGCGCGCAACATGTTTATTCACTGCATTCGCATGCCTTACCAAAGTTTTTTGCACTTCCTGGGCAAAACGTTCCGGATGGTGGGCAATCAGTTCATTGGCTTCTTCAAAACTGATATCTGCCGGATAGTATCCGCCAGACCAAGGGTTGTGCAAGGAGGTCTGGTCTGATCCCACGGTTATAAAAATATCTTCCTCATAGAATTGCTCCCATACATCCACGATGTTGCCGATATAGGCAATGGAAACCAATTCCTTGTTTTTCATGGCTGTTCTCACGCGATCGATCAAATCAGGCATGTTGTCGACCAACACATCTACCCATCCTTGTTCATGGCGTTTGGTCGCTGCGGCAGGGTTTACTTCAGCACATACCGTAATACAACCTGCTATATTACCTGCTTTCGGCTGAGCACCACTCATTCCGCCTAATCCTGATGTAAGGAATACTTTCCCTTCAATACTTTCGCCTTCTTTCAGGTGTTTTCTAAAAGCATTCATGACCGTGATCGTTGTGCCATGCACGATACCCTGCGGACCAATATACATATAGGATCCTGCGGTCATCTGCCCATATTGGGTGACCCCTAGGGCATTGAACCTTTCCCAATCATCCGGTTTGGAGTAATTGGGGATCATCATCCCATTAGTTACCACGACTCTTGGCGCATGAGCGGAAGAAGGGAATAAGCCCATCGGATGACCACTGTACATGTGTAGGGTCTGCTCATTGGTCATTTCCGCAAGATATTTCATCGTCACTAAGTATTGTGCCCAGTTCTGGAACACTGCACCATTACCCCCGTAGGTGATCAATTCATGCGGGTGTTGTGCCACGGCAGGATCCAGGTTGTTCTGGAT
Organism: Sphingobacterium sp. 1.A.4; assembly: GCF_002734245.1. Taxonomy (NCBI): domain Bacteria; kingdom Pseudomonadati; phylum Bacteroidota; class Sphingobacteriia; order Sphingobacteriales; family Sphingobacteriaceae; genus Sphingobacterium; species Sphingobacterium sp. 1.A.4. Next base: position 122,407 of record NZ_PEAZ01000063.1, on the reverse strand, counting down.
CATCAGCATTATAGCTGCAGCCTGTTGGCTTTTTGCAGGGTATTCTTCAATACCACGTGCATACATTTCGTAAGTAGGTCTGAACCTATACATATAGATTCGTCCATATTCACGAAGTTCTTCCAAGAACTCCGCTGCTAATTCGGCATGCCATTCTTTCGGAAAATAACGCAGTGCATTACGTAGCGCCAATTTCTCCTCTTCTTTATTTAATATGGCCTTGCGCTTAGGAGCATGGCTTACACTTGGATCAAGTTTGGTTTTTGCAGGCAATTCTTTCGGAATGCCTTGTATAATGGTTTCTTGAAAATTCATTGTTCTTTAGTATTAAAGGTTTTCGCCTTTACGGAATACTTCCATTCCGGATTTCCATACCCGTGCAGGTTTTAAAGAACCCTGCAGGTAGGTGATATTCTGATAATTAGCTGTTTCATAGATGATAAAGTCGGCTAAAGCTCCAGCTTTCAAGATGGCTCTATCTTTTAAGTTCAATGCTTTGGCTGCGCGGAAAGTTATACCGGCAAATACTTCGGTATTGCTCAGTTTTTCCATGGACGCCAAAATGCTGGCACTTTCGATCAATTTCCCCATCGGTGCTGATCCTGGATTCCAGTCCGTGGCGATGGCCAAACATGCGCCGGCATCCAATAATTTTCGGGCTGGTGTGAAAGCACAACCAATTCCCAAGGATGCAGCTGGCAGTGCAACAGCCACCACATTGGAATTTGCCAAGGCTTGGATTTCTTCTTCAGTAGAAGCTTCTAAGTGATCGGCCGAAACCGCATCAACCTCAACGGCCAAAGCCGAACCGGAGGTGCTGAACTGATCGGCATGTACCGTAATATCAAAGCCCATACTTTTTGCCTTTTCGAAATACGGCTTGGTCTGTTCTGCGGTAAACGCACTTTTTTCGACGAAGGCATCAATCCTATTGGTCAATCCTTCCGCTTTTAGGACTGGGAATAATTCTTCTGCGATCCATTCCAGATACGATTCCGGACTTCCCTCATAATCCTTCGGACACATGTGTGCAGCCAAACAGGTACTGATCAATTCTGCTTTACTGCTTTCATTCGCCTTTTTGATAGCGCGAAGGGTTTTCAATTCCTCTGCCACATTCAATCCATACCCACTTTTCACCTCGATGGTGGTAATCCCTTGCTCCAATAAGGCATCTGCGTGTTTCAGTATCACCTCGGTCAATTCTTCCTCCGTCAAGGCTCTGGTATGTTTAACCGTGCTCCAAATCCCACCGCCGGCTTCCGCTATTTCCAGATAAGAACTACCAGCATTGCGCATGGCAAAATCATTGGCCCGGTTTCCGCCAAAAGCGATATGGGTATGGCAATCGATATAACCTGGAAGAACCACCTGGTCACCTTGTAAAAGGATCAAGTTTGCTTCCTGGCCATATTGGGTCTTTAAATCATTGAAATTTGAAATAGCCTTTATTTTATCCCCTTCCAGCAGGATTCCTGCATTTTCCTGGATCTGTAATTGGCTATCTTTTAACGCCCCTTTCATCGGCAGGTTGGCCATACTAACCAATTGCCTGAAGGGTCCTATTAACGTGAGTGCTTTGTTCATGCTTAATAGTTTTCGAAATATTCTACTCCTGTACCGAAATAAGGCACACCTTCCTTCTCGGAAACCTCTTTGGCCAACTCCACCAATTCACCCGATTTCACCAATGCTAAAGCCGCATCTAGGATATCGGTCATAGGTTGGTCCTCTTCGATATGCGGGATGCTTTTACGCACATGTTGATGGATGGCTTCCACTACCGCCGTAGATTTCAACGGTGCATGGTAATCCTTCGCTTGAGCAGCACATAATAGCTCGATACTTAAGATCTTATCCACATTATCCAACACCTGTAATAATTTCCTTCCGGAAATCGAACCCATGCTCACGTGATCCTCTTGCCCCAATGAAGTTGGGATGCTATCGGCACTTGCCGGGAAACATAATCCTTTATTTTCAGAAGCGATTGCTGCTGTACTGTATTGCAGGATCATAAAACCAGAGTTCAATCCAGTGCTTTTCATCAATAATTTTGGAACGCCATTGGTCTCCCCTTCCAAAGAAAGATAAACCCGGCGATCGGAGATATTTCCCAATTCAGAAACGGCCAAGGTCGCGTAATCTAACGGAAGAGCGATCGGTTGACCATGGAAAGAACCTCCAGAAATGGTCAATTCATTGTTGATGATGATTGGATTATCTGTTACAGCATTGATCTCCGTTTCAATGATCTCCTTGAAGTGTAACCAGGCATTGCGGGATGCGCCATGAACCTGTGGGATACAACGTAAGGAATATGGATCCTGAACGCGGGAACAATTTTTATGTGATTCAAGAATATCGGAACCTTTTAAGAGATTAAAAACTGTAGCAGCTACAAAGCTATTTCCCTTATACGGTCTTAATTGATGTAATTCGGTATAGAAAGGTTTGATGGAACCGTTCAATCCTTCGATCATCAGGGTCGCGATCAGATCGGCATTGTTCATCAAACGGTTCATTTCTACCACGGCTTTAACGCCATGGGCTGCCATAAACTGGGTACCATTGATCAAGGCCAATCCTTCTTTAGCTCCAAGAGCTACCGGGGATAGGTTATGTTTCTTCAATACCTCAGCAGTAGGAACCTCTTTTCCATCCTGCCAAACTTTTCCATAACCAATCAAAGGAAGGAACAAGTGGGACAAAGGCGCTAAATCGCCCGATGCACCTACTGAACCTTGTTTTGGAACCACAGGGATCACATCCTCTTGGATGTGCCAGATGATCCTTTCGATGGTGCTGTATTGAACCCCTGAAAACCCTTTTGCCAAAGCTTGTACTTTCAGGATCAACATTAATTTACTCAATTCTTTATCGATGGCCTCACCCACACCTACGGCATGGCTCATCAGGATGTTCTCTTGTAATTTACGGGTATCTTGAGCACCAATCAGGGTAGTACACAATGGACCAAATCCTGTATTGATACCATAAACCACTTTTCCGGCATCAACAATATCCTGTACATATTGGGCACTTTGGTTTACTTTTGCTTTGCTTTCCTCGCTCAATTCACCTTTTAAATCTCCTTTTGCAATAGCGACAGCTTGGGAACTGCTCAAAAAATCTTCACCGTATTTAAATATTTTCATCATAATTATCTGTGTATACCAAATTTAGCCCCTATATTTGATAATTAGTAATACCAATTTTTTCATCAATTGATAACTATGAATTATCAAATAGAACTGAGACATCTGCATTATTTTAAGGTTTTGGCGGAGGAACTGCATTTTAGGCGTGCAGCAGAACGTTTGTTTATTGCGCAACCTGGATTATCGAGGCAGATCAAGCAATTGGAGGATTATTATCAGGCTCAATTGTTTGAAAGGGATAAGCGGAAGGTTTCTCTAACGCCTGCAGGTCAATACCTGCAGATGGAGGTGGACCTGCTGTTCAACCAGTTGGGGAAGATCAAGGAACAGGTGGAAAAGATTGAGGAAGGGAAGCTTACTTCCTTGAAATTGGGATTTATCGGATCGGCGGTGCAGACTGTGTTGCCAGAATTATTGGTTAGCCTAAAGCATGAACAACCGTTGATTGATATTACCTTGAATGAGTTGTCCAATGAGTTTCAATTGGAGATGTTGTTGAAGAATGAATTGGATTTTGGTTTTGTTCGGATGGAAAAAGCTTTTCCGCCATTAAAATCGATTCCGGTGTTGACGGATCATTTTAGTTTGGTGGTTCCGAAGGATGCGAAGAATAAGAACATTAAAAAGGTGGATATTTTGGATTATCAGAAGGAATCTTTTATACTGTTTTCGAAGGATTATAGTAGTTCGTATTATAATTTGGTGATGAGTATTTTTTATGACCATGGTTTTGAGCCGCATGTGACGTTGAAGACGGTGAATGCGTTGAGTATTTTTAATCTGGTAAGTCAGGGATTGGGCGTGGCGATCGTGCCTTCTTCCTTGAAAAAGGGGTATCATACGCATGTTGATTTTTTGGATTTGAGCCATCTTCCACAACGGACGACACTGTCGCTGGTATGGAACGAGGAGAATAGGAATCCGGGATTGGGGTTGTTGTTGGATATTGTGAAGAAGATGATAAAGTGAGGGCGTTGATGGGAATAATGCGTCATTGCGAGGAGGCACGAGGAAGCAATCTTCCTTCATGTCATGCTGAGCGCAGTCGAAGCATCTACATGTGGTACCCGTACAGATCCTTCGACTTCGCTCAGGATGACAGAGACCACTCAGGATGACAGAGACCACTCAGGATGACAAAGGCCAAAGATTGCTTCCTCGTGCCTCCTCGCAATGACGTGGAAATAAACAAAATAAAATATTTTTTTACCCCACCATTATGGAAATCTATATTATCTTGCATCAGATGAATAAAAACATATGGCATTCATCAACTTACCAACACCATTATGAAAAAAGCACTCTGGATTCTCCTCCTATTCATCCCTTTATTTTCCATAGGACAAATCTCTCCACAAACAACCGATCTTACTAAAACATGGTTGGAAGTAGATCGTCTATTCAGCATAAAAAATTACGAACAAGCCTTACCCTTGCTCGCAAGAATAAAAGCTGAATCCCTAAAAAGAAAAGATGACGCCCTCTGGTTAAGAGCCTTTTTGGCAGAAACCCAAGTCGCAACTGTTAATACCAACGACGATAACCAATTCGAAAAAATCGACCGGCTTTTCCAGAATAACATCTCCAGCGCCAAACCCTTGGTAAAAGATATACTCTATAATTTTTATGCCTCCTTCCTCGAAAACAACCTACACAGGTACCTCAGCAATTCGAGCAACAAATTTGTAGCGGCAGACCATAATCAAAAATGGGATATAATCGATTCCCTTTATAAGCTCTCTTTAACAAACAAACTCAGATTAAAAAAAGAAAAAACAGAGAAATGGAGTTCCATGTTTTCGGATCTTAATAATATACAACTCACACCTACCCTATTCCATTATCTAAGCATCAATTACCTATCCTTTCTAAAAAAAGATATGGTCAGCTATAAAAGTGCTTATCAAAATCTTCATCAGGAAATCATGGCCTTAAATAAAAACGAAGACTATAAAATTTCCGCCACTTTTTTTGCTTCCCAAAATCCAACCATAAAAGCAAATAACAACCTCCTCTACTTCCAAACATTACGGGATATCATGAAAACCTATCCAAGTGATTATAATGCTTATTTGCTTTATCAGATGGCATATAAACATTTTTATATGGGAAACAAGAAGGAAGCCCTAGCCTTGGTTGAAGAAGCTGAAAAAAATTACCCTAATTCTCCTTGGCTAAATAATGCAAAAAACCTGAATGAGGACATTAAAAGAGTAGAAATAGGAATGGATATGAAGGAGTTTCAGTTGCAGAATTCCTATTTACCGATTAGTTTAAGACTGAGGAATGTAGACAACCTTTATATCCGAGTCTATCGCACAACCAACCATCCGAAGGAACTGAAAAAATTTACAGTAAAATATGATAGTACGACCTTCGTGAACAGCTTAGATGCACCTCTGGCCTATGAGGAAGTCATACCCATAAAAGACCTAGCAGTTGGAGAATCTAAGCGCACCATCTATAAAATTAATCCCCTTCCGTATGGCCATTATACCATCTTGATCTCCAATAACGCAGCGTTTAAGGATGATGATAAATTCCAAAAGGTAAGTATCAATAATTTCTATATCACTGATTTCTTCTTTTCGGCAACCTTCGAAAAAGAAAATGAAAACAACGAAGAGTATCATACTTTATTCATCAACAGAAGGACCGGGCAACCCTATGCAAACAAAACATTCAGCCTCTACGAATTCTATGATAAAAATCCTCTGAAATTAATCCAGAAGATAAAAACAGACCAAAGAGGTTTCTATCATTTCAAAACAAACGAAAAGAAAGACATCACGGATATTAATGATTATTATATTTATTTAGCTGATGAAAATCAATTTATAGATCTATCGGAGTTTCCGGAAACAGCTGATCATGTCCGATACGATCAAGAAAAAGAAGAAATAGAGGGTGAAGTCAGGATAAATGCCATGTTAGACCGCGGCATCTATAGACCCGGCCAACCTTTATACTTCAAAGGAATCATCTACAATGATCACTATCTGAAAGGCAGGGTATTGGCCGATCAGAAAATCAAGGTCTATTTACATGATGTAAATTTCAGAAAAATTGACTCATTGGAACTGACAAGCAATGCTTATGGATCCATTCATGGAGAATTCAACCTACCAAGCCCCATATTGGCTGGTCGATTTAGATTATCCTTTCAACAGAAGGAGCTGCAGATTGGCGAAATAAGCTTTCGGGTAGAGGAGTATAAACGACCTACCTTTGAGGTTAAGCTGGAAACCAATAAAGAAACCTATACCAAAAAAGATACGGCCATATTCCAAGGTCAAGCCATGTCTTTAAATGGTGCGCCTTTGGTCGGCGCAAGTGTACATTATAAAGTAAACTATAGCGCTCGGGGTAAGCAGTATAAAAATGGTCTTTTTGTCGATTCGACTACGACGACCAATGAACTTGGAAAATTTACCATCAAAGTTCCATTGATGGATTCCACCTTCCAAACATTTACCGATTTCAGACTGAATTATGAGGTGGAGGTAGTCAATCAGAATGGTGAAATGCAATCGGCAGCTTCCAGTTATCAATACAGTGATAAACCATGGCGGATACAAATTCAAACGCCAAGGAATGTAGAAGAATATAAATGGTCTTCCATCCAGGTCCACACCTTAAATAACAATAATCAACCCCTGAAATTTGCTGGCGATGTACAGATCTTGAAAATAAAAGACCCTACTGTTGTGGTTCCGGAACACATGCGGAGTTATTTTAGGGATGTAGACTTTCATTTATTTTCCAATTCGGAATATAAAAAATATTTCCCGACCATATTTGATGATGTATTTATTGGGGATCAAAAATCAGAACTGATCAAAAGCTATTCTTTCGATACTCGGGATACCACCTTGGTTAGAATAGATTCTAATCTATTTGGACGTGGAAGATATTTCATCAAAGCTTTATCCATTCAAGGCCGGGATAGTATCCGAGCACAAGCCCTGGTAAGTGTATTTGATAAAGCAACTGGAAAAAGTCTTAATTCTGAATTCCTAACCTATACCTTAGATAAGCCGAGTTATAAAGAGGGTGATGAAGTGACTCTACAACTATTTACGGATCTAAAAGAAGCAAAGAGTCTTTATTTATTCAGTCAGATTGGAAACCGAAAACTTCCTTTGCAGGTATTGTCCTGGAATAATGGGAAAATTATCTATAAATTCAAGATTACCGAAGAACAGCTGAACAATAATATGCAGTTCCATGCTATGTTGATCTTCGACAACAAATTGTCGTCCTTACCTATCCACATCCCAATTGAAAGGGAAAACCAGTCGGTGGAGATCAAGACCCAAACTTTCCGGGATAAGATAACGCCTGGACAAAAAGAAAAATGGAGTTTTACCATCACTAAAAAAGAGGAGAAGATGCAGGCGGAAGTATTGGCCAGTATGTATGATGCTTCCTTGGATGTTTTCCAGGGTAATTATTTCAGCTCATCCCTTTCCAAGCAATATCCATATTTCCAACCCTATTATTACCACCATATGTATGGCAATTTTTATGCATCGAGTGGTTCTTACTCCCTATTTAGGAACTTTAAAGTAAGGAATACAAAAGGTACCGAATTCCCAAGTATTAAAAATTATGGTCTTTGGATTACGCCATATTGGGGAGAAAATAAAGTTTATGATTTCGCCTACTCGGATGGAGTTCACGAATCCTCACGTCGTCAAGTCATCGAGGAAGTAGTTACTGTGACTGCAGCTGGGAAAGTAGCAGGAGTGAATGCATCACCAAGTTTAATGCTCCGCGGAACATCCTCTTTAAATACTAATGATCCCCTATATGTCATCGATGGCGAAATTGTTAGTCAAGAAGAGTTCAATAGTTTCAATAAGGATGAAATTGCGGATTTTAAGGTATTAAAAGATGCAGAAGCGACTGCTCTGTATGGATCGAAGGGGGCAAATGGTGTTATTATTCTAACCAGTAGGCTCGGTAAACAGGCGAATGAGCAATTATCGGATGTAAAGGCCCGAACCAATCTTCAGGAAACGGCCTTCTTCTTCCCTACCCTTTACACGGATGCTGAGGGAAATGTTTCCTTTGAATTTGATTCGCCGGAAGCATTGACCAAATGGAAATTGCAGTTATTTGCCCATGACAAGGAATTGAATGCTGGATCTGCTACCTTCTATACCCAAACCCAGAAACAATTGATGGTGCGACCGAATCTACCACGTTACTTCCGGGAAGGAGATGAAATTGTGATCAAAACACAGATCCAAAACCTGAGTAAGAAAGCACTTTCAGGAACGGCAAAGATCGAGATCATTAACCCGGAAAACAATGAGGTGATCAGCAATAAATTTATTGGTGAAAAAGCGATAACCCGATTTGAAACCCAAGAAAATACGCATGGATTAATAGAATGGACCTTAAAAATACCTGCTGGTTATCCTACGGTTCAGATCAAAGTGATTGCAGGAACAGATGAATTCTCAGATGGTGAACTCTCTGAGGTTCCGATCCTGACCAATAAGGTGCTGATAACCGATTCGGAGAAGATCATGCTGAAACCGGATCAAGAAAAGGAATACTTGATCAAAATAGCTGGTAAGGAAAATGTACAGGCTAAGGTTCAGATCCAAAGCAATCCTATTCTGGAGATTATTTCGGCATTGGATTACCTGAAGAATTATCCATATGAATGTACAGAGCAATTGACAAGCAAATGGTTTGCCCTTAAAGTACTGCAATATGTCGACAAGAGCTATCCAGCAATTTCCGATTATTTCAGAAAACTGAATACGGAGGAAAAACAAACTAAAATGGAATCCAATGCAGAGTTGATCAGTTTCAAACTGGAGGAAATGCCTTGGTTGAAGTCCATTGAAAATGATGGCAAGAAATTGCAGGAATTGGCCAAATTATTCCGTTCGAACTTTCCGTCAGAGCTAAAGGCGATCGAGGAGAAGATCGTCAAGAATCAGACCCGTGAAGGTGGGTTCCCTTGGTTTGATGGTGGCAAAGCGGATCCTTATATTTCCATCCGGATCCTGGAGATCATGGGTAAGACATTGACCCTGGACAAGAGCTTGATCAGTAAAGATATGAAAGGCATCCTTCCAAAACTAACCAGTTATTTGGATACAACAAGTGCTGTATTTGGAGCTAAGGCTTCTGAAAGTACGGCCTTGGATTATCTCTATGCAAGAAGGTATTGGTCTGCTGAGTTCCCTATTTCGGAGGCTATTAAAGCGAAATTGAAGAGTAAAGTGGCTATAGCGCCATTGTTGACAGCGAATAGACCTGCAGGTGTTGCGGCAAAAGCATGGATTGTGAACCAATTGTTCGGAACTGGCAAAGAATCGACAGAGATCAGAAATAGGCTGCAGCAGGAGGTGATCTTGGATGAACTGAAAGGAATGTATTGGGAGAGTAATGAAAAATATTACAATGGCATCTCGATGCAGGCTTATGTTTTGGAAGCTTATAAAATGCATGATCCAATCAAATTGATGCCGATCAGTCAGTGGTTCTTCTATAAAAAGGAAACTAATTATTGGTACAGTACCTGGATGACGGTGGATGCGATCTATGCGATATTATTGGCAAATAATCCGAAGGACTTTTCGTTGGAGAATACGGTGTTGGTGCGGATGAATGGAAATGAACTGGCTATGGATGATAAAGTTTTGGGTCAGGCATCCAAGGTAATTCCAAAGGAGGAACTTAAACAGGATACACGGTTTTCGGTGAAAAACAATAATGTTCGGAATATTTTTGGTGGAATTTATCATCAATATTTTGTGCCGGTGGAGGATGTAAAGAGCAGTACGAACGAGATTAAGGTTAGCAAGGAATACTTGGTGGAAAGGGAAGGGAAATGGGTGCTGAGTAATCAGGCTGTTCTTGGTGAGAAGATTAAGGTGAGAATTACGGTGATAAATGATAAGCCTTTGCAATATGTGCATTTGAAGGATAGTAGACCTTCTGGCGTGGAACCGGTGTATCAACCTTCGGGGTATAGGTATTGGGAGAGGTTTTATTTTACGATGAAGGATGCTTCGACAAATTATTTCTTTGATAGATTGGGTAAAGGGAAGTTTACTTATGAGTATGAGGTGAAGGCAAATAATCTGGGAAGGTTTAATTCGGGGATCACGACGTTGGAATGTATGTATGATCCGACGGTTAACGCGAGATCAGAGAATGTGGAAATGAGTATTGTTAAGTAGAACTTTAAGTAGAAACCCCGTCATTGCGAGAGCCACGTCATTGCGAGGTACGCAAGCTAATAAAACCGCGTCATTGCGAGGTACGAAGCAATCTTTCGATATGTCATGGTGAGCGTAGTCGAACCATCTGTTCGTTTATCAGCGTACAGATCCTTCGACGATACTCAGGATGACAGAGTTCAAAGATTGCTTCGTCGTGCCTCCTCGCAATGACGTAGATTATCGCAATGACGGGTTATTTACTCACTTTACTAACCAATTCCTGCTTACCCACCTTACTAACCAACTCCTGCTTACCCACCTTACTAACCATCTCCTGCTTATCCCCCGCCTTTTCCTTCTTACTCATTTCCTTCAAATGATGTCCCCCTAATATCGGTGCAATCACCAAACCCACCAAACAAGTCAACTTAATCAAAATATTCATAGACGGTCCAGAAGTATCCTTAAAAGGATCCCCTACCGTATCCCCCGTAACTGCCGCTTTATGCGCCTCAGAACCTTTAAAAGTCATCTCCCCATTGATCATCACCCCTGCTTCAAAAGACTTCTTCGCGTTATCCCAAGCACCTCCTGCATTATTCTGAAAGATTGCCCACAACACCCCTGATACCGCAACACCAGCCATGTAAGCACCCAGCGCCTCTGCTCCCATCACAAACCCTACAATAATCGGTGTAATAATCGTAATTGCCCCAGGCAACATCATCTCCCTTAAAGCCGCTTTTGTAGAAATATCCACACACTTCCCATATTCAGGCTTCCCAGTACCTTCCAAGATCCCTGGAATCTCCCGGAATTGCCTTCTTACCTCATTCACCATATCCATCGCTGCCTTACCAACAGATTGCATTGCCAAAGCCGAAAACACCACCGGTATCATACCGCCAATGAATAAAGCGGCCAATACATCCGCTTTAAAAATATTGATGCCATCGATACCCGTAAAAGTCACATAGGCTGCAAACAAAGCCAATGCGGTCAAAGCTGCCGAGGCAATAGCAAAACCCTTACCAACCGCAGCTGTGGTATTCCCCACCGAATCCAATACATCGGTACGCTGGCGCACTTCTTTTGGCAATTCGCTCATCTCTGCAATACCACCGGCATTATCCGCAATAGGCCCAAAAGCATCAATGGCCAATTGCATAGCCGTCGTCGCCATCATCGCAGATGCAGCAATCGCAACCCCATAAAAACCCGCCAAGGTATAAGATCCCCAAATCGCCAAAGCAAATAACAATACCGAAGAAAAAGTAGATTTCATCCCAGTTGCTAAACCAGCAATGATATTAGTTGCTGCTCCTGTGGAGGAGTTCTGCACAATATTCAGAACCGGTTTCTTACCAAGACCTGTATAATATTCCGTAAAAGAAGAGATCAATCCCCCAACAGCCAATCCAACAATCGTTGAATAGAACACATTCATGCGAGATATTTCCTTAAAACCTTCTCCGAAGAACTTCATCTGAATGGTTTCAGGAAGCATATATTGGATCAGGAAATAACAGGATATCACCGTTAAAATGATGGAAGTCCAGTTACCCATGTTCAAGGCTCGCTGAACCTGCGCCTCCTTGGCGTCGTTATTGGAAATCTTCACCAGGAAGGTTCCAAGTATGGATGCCAAAATACCAACTCCCGCAATGACGATTGGTAGTAATATTGGTCCCATACCGTTAAAAGCATCCGTATATGCGGTACCCGAAGCTTCCGACATATCTCGGATAATATAATTTCCCAGCACCATAGATGCTAGAACCGTTGCCACATAAGAGCCAAATAGATCCGCTCCCATCCCGGCCACATCGCCCACATTATCGCCTACGTTATCAGCAATGGTAGCTGGATTCCGAGGATCATCCTCTGGAATACCGGCCTCCACCTTTCCCACAAGGTCTGCCCCCACATCTGCTGCTTTGGTGTAAATACCACCTCCAACACGTGCAAATAAGGCAATGGATTCCGCCCCTAGGGAAAATCCAGCCAAGGCTTCCAATACAATGGTCATTTCATGAACGAAATCACCACCATTGGTCACAAACATTTTTAGAAACAAAAGAAAGAAGATACTCAAACCGAGAACAGCCAATCCTGCAACGCCCAACCCCATTACGGTACCTCCCGAAAAGGAAACTTTTAAGGCCTGAGGTAGGCTCGTTCTAGCGGCCTGCGTGGTTCTTACATTGGCGCTCGTAGCGATCCGCATACCGATATTTCCGGCAAGGGCAGAAAAAAAGGCACCAAAAATAAAAGCTACCACAATGATCCAATGCGTGGTTTCCACCAAGGTGGATACAAAGAAAAGCGCAACGGATGCGATGACAACAAAGATCAATAGGATACGATATTCTGCTTTTAGGAAAGCCATCGCTCCTTCTTTGATGCTCTTGGAAATGGTTTGCATGTGGCCATCGCCTGCATCCTGTTTGTTTACCCATCCGGACTTAACCAGCATGAAGAGTAGACCCAAAACAGCCAAGACTGCTGGTAAATAGATAATAAATTGTTCCATAGAAAGTTTATTTGGTTATCACTAATTTATCATTTTTTTTATCAAATAAAGAAGCAATAACCAGAACACCGTATAAATAACTTATTGATTATCGGTATAATAGACCATTCCAAGAATACAACCCGTCCTGAAGGAGGACTTTCTGCTGGTCCAGTAGGCTGCGCAAGGTCTGCAGGCGGAGTTCCTCCTTGCCAATCTGTAAGGCTTCGATCAATTCATGCAGATACATGGGCTTTGCGATCAAAAGTTGCTGGATTTCCAAGGCTATTTTTTCGGACTCGTTGGTTTTAAAATCGCGGGTAAGGCAGAGGTCGCAGGCGCCACATACCTCTTCGCTTTCCTCCCCAAAATAACGTTGAATAGCCAAACTTCGACAATGCTTTTCGGCCAGGTATTGGTAGATGGCCTTTACCTGCTCCTGCTTATAGGCCTTTCGCATCGCAATAAACTGGGTATCGATGTAGAGGTTTTTATAATCTACCCTGGCCTGCAGGAATTCCAATTGTGGCGCATCAGTTTTGGGAAGATAAGTCGCGATTTCCTGGGTCTGCATCATGGTCAGCATCTTAACGACTTCCTCATAAGGCTTTTTGATCAGCTTTGCCAATTCAAACTCGTTGATGGGCACTAAATAATCATATACCCCTCCATAGAGACGCTGGATAGCTTTTATTAATGGGTCGAAAAAAGCGCTATGCACTTGGAATTTATAGAGTTCCTGAAAGTCCACTTCAAATTTAAATCGAGCAGGAATATATACCGACTCACTCAAACTCAACCACCGGTCCCTTTCCAGAAATTTGAGGGCACTGATGGTCTTTAGAACCTCCAGTTTATATTTTTTGGCAAATTCAACGAGGTCAAAATCATAGACCAGCCCCTTTCCAGCACCATAGGCTATCTGGAAATAATTGCAGAGATAATGATATACCTGTTGGATAAATTTAACATCCGGAAAATCATTTTCGATATTTAGCCAAAGGTTATCCCTATCAGCTTGTTGATAGAGCAATACCGGGAATGCTTTTTTGCCATCCCTTCCGGCCCTTCCGGCTTCTTGATAATAGGCTTCCAAGGAATCCGGTAAATCCAAATGGACAACGAAGCGAACATCGGGCTTATCGATTCCCATGCCGAAGGCATTGGTGGCAACAATCACCCGGACTTGGTTATTTGTCCAGGCTTCCTGTTTCTTCATCCTGCTAGGCATATCAAGCCCAGCATGGTAAAAATCAGCTGGTACCCCGTGGTTGAGCAAAAACCTAGCTACCTCCTGTGTTTCCCGCCTATTCCTTACATAGATTACCCCTGAGCCTCCCATCTTCTTGATGACACGCAACATTCGGTTCATTTTGTTCTCCTCATCAAAAACCATATAACCTAGGTTCTCCCTTCGGAAACTCATCCGGTATTCATTCCGTTCTCGAAATCCTAGCTTTTCTTGGATATCCTCTACCACCTTGGGTGTGGCCGTGGCCGTTAATGCCAAGAAAGGAACATTAGGTTGGAGTTCACGGAGTTTGGATAATTCAAGGTAAGGTGGCCTGAAGTCATAGCCCCATTGGGAAATACAATGTGCTTCATCGATGGCAAAGAGATTGACCTTCATATGCCTGATCCGCTCCTGTATAAGATCTGAATAGAGCCTTTCTGGTGCCAGATAAAGGAATTTGATGTTTCCGAAGATGCAGTTGTCCAACGCAATGTCCACCTCACGGTAACTCATTCCTGAAAAGATGGCAATGGCAGGAATATCTCTTTTACGCAAGTTCTCGACTTGATCTTTCATCAGCGCGATCAAAGGAGAAATAACGATACATATACCCTCCATCTGCAGGCTTGGAACCTGAAAACAAAGGGACTTTCCTCCACCGGTTGGCATCAAGCCTAAGGTGTCCTTTCCTAATAATACATCATGGATGATGGCTTCCTGCAAAGGCCGAAACCGATCGTATCCCCAATACTGCTTTAATATTTCCAGACTAGTCTTTTCCATGTGCCTTATTCTCCCAAACATACGCAAAATTATCCTTCAAAATATAGTAGGGCTGCTTTTTGGCATCCAATAAAGCGATGGATTCCTGGATAAAACGCTCCGTATTGGATGCATCAAAAATCCAGGTTTCAGTAGTATTTAGCTGTTTAGGAAGTTTGTTGTTCCTGATTAAACATAACTTCCCCTGGAAGCTTATGCTTCCTTCCATCCTGTTCTCTAATCGGACAAACTGGATCTCATCCAAGGCTTTAAACTTTTCCATATCTGGCCAAACGGCATATTTCAATCTTTTGTCCTGTATGGAATCCATACTGCTAAACAACGAAACATGGCCATTATTTATAATGGCAAAAGCAATTTCCTTCTGCACATTATATAATCTTATCCCGTTAAAGTGTTGCTTGGAAAAGGTCTTCCAAACACCCCAACCAACCAGCAAGCAAGACATTAGGAGACAAAGAAACAGG
This sequence comes from Sphingobacterium sp. 1.A.4, assembly GCF_002734245.1. NCBI lineage: Bacteria > Pseudomonadati > Bacteroidota > Sphingobacteriia > Sphingobacteriales > Sphingobacteriaceae > Sphingobacterium > Sphingobacterium sp. 1.A.4. The sequence goes on along the minus strand of NZ_PEAZ01000063.1, from coordinate 107,060 downwards.
GATTTAATTTGTCTGAAATAATAGGTGACACTTAATAAAAGCAAGGCTAAATAACTTATTACTAAGGCATATCCATCCATTTGAACTCCTTTTATAATTGAACCTGGTAAGCTATCCAACCAGGTAAGCATGGAATAACTGTACGTGATGATGTTTTCCAATAACATAGCGAAGTAAGTATTGATACCTTGAAATGGACTTAACATCAAAATACCGCCAACCATAACCATCATGCTGGAAGGAAGTGTAAAAAGCACATTGGCGGGCAAAAAGTAAGTTGGAAACTGATGGAAATAGAATAAGGCAAGCGGCGTAGTGATCAATTGTGCGGATAAGGAAACGGCAAGCAAGGATATCATTTTCTTAAAAATGCTTTTATCATGATTCATCAGGCTTTTAAAAAAGGGAGTGAATAGGATCAATCCTAACACGGCCAAGTACGACAGTTGAAAACCGATATCAAAGAGCATATGTGGATCAAAGCAGAGCAATATAAAGGCGGAGGCCGCCAATGAATTAACAGAAAATTGGAAACGATGCAGCCATTGACCAATGATAAAAATACTGATCATCAAAGCTGCTCGTTGGATAGGCGGTGCAAAGCCACATATGGCTGCATAGAGCCATATAATGATCAAGACGAGCATATACCTACAAGCAGGACCTCCTAAGTAGGTATCAAAGTTTTTAAGGATGAAATTTAAAAACCAGAATACCAGCATCACATGATACCCTGATACACTTAGGATATGGATCGTTCCGGTATTGGCGAAGGTTTGGGTAATCTCTTCCGAGAAATCTGTTCGATACCCAAAGACAATGGCCGAAGCTATCTGAAAAGCTTCTATATCTTGCATCAAGGTGTTGAATTTATCAGCAAAATGCAGTTGTTGTTTTCTTGCCCAGTAGGAAAAATCCCAACCTGTGTGTCTTTTTATCAGCTTGACTTCTTCGGCCTTCCCCTCACTTTGAACATAGACCCCCTTACTTTTTAAATAAGATTTATAATCAAACTGATGTGGATTATAGGCTGGTTTTATGGGTTTTAAATGCGCTTTAAAGCTTATTTGGTCCCCTAAATGAAAAGGGAAACTTGAAAGACTATCCTTCCATAAAACGGCTAGGGTTTTGGAAGGTTTTATGGATTGCCCTTGAATTTCAAAGATCATTATTTCCATGCGTATCTGTCGCTTCGTAATTTTAGGTTCAGAAATTAACTTCGCCAAAACCTGTTGATCTTTCCCCATTTTCAACCTTGTGTCTGGCAAATGTTGATGCATGTTCAACAAGGAAAAAATAGTGAGCAATAAAGCTATTATCCAGGCATTTGCTTTATAATGGTTTTGGATTATTCGGGAGTGATAGATCATCAAAACAGATAATCCTATTATCCATAAAATTAAGACAAGAGGGCTGGACCAAGTTATGTACTGGGCTATTACATATCCTAAAACCAAGAAAAAGAACAGGAATACGAATATGTATTTCCCTAAAACTATTTTATCTAATTCCATGAATACCGGATCTGGAACCTGATATCTGTCCGTTGATTTCCCGCAATGAGATCTAATCCCGATCCCATTTCATCAATCCCAAAATTATGGGTGTGAGCAGCCTTTCCCCAGAACTCCAAAGACTTTCCAATACGGTATTTTATATTTGCATAGGTCCTGATGCCATTACGAAAAAATGATGGAAAGGAAAATGCATACAAAACATCCCTTTCGTAGGTATAGATTCTTGCATCATAACTATCCACATTGAACCAGGCAAGCCTCAGGTTTGCAGAAAGTGGATTTCCCGGGTTTTTCCAGATCAGATCTTGAAGTGCTAAAAATCCTCTTTTAGGATAAGCGGCATCTTTGGCAAAATGCCTTCCTTCTACTTGATTATTGAGCATCCAACTGTCTGTCAGTTTATATTGAAAATTCAACCTTAATTGAAGCCTCAAGACGTTGGCTATCCTACTTTGCAGTTTACTTTCCGCTGGAAAATTCTCTTGGAACCATTTATACTGATATCGGAGTCTTAAATATCCCTTTTTATACCAGATATAGCTCATTTGGGACTGGAACAGCCAACCTTCCGAAGGTAATCTAACCCGATACCTTGGTTTCTCGAATTGAACATAATCGAAACTGGCTATCCAATCAAATTTCCGGGAAGGATGATAGGCTAAGCTCAAATAAGCTCCTTGTTCATTTCCTAGATTACTTTGTGCTTGGAAAGATTGTGCAAAGAATTGCTGATAATTGGGTTGATAATGTCGATATCGGATATTGAAGGAAAACTTTCGACCAAGACTGGCTGTTAGACCGTGATAATTTGCCCAACCCGAAGATAAGCTATGGGCGGTTTCTCCATACAACAGCAGATTATAAAAGCTGTATTGATAATGGGCATTCAACTGATGGAGGGTGGTTCCCCTGAATCGATATTGATTATAATAGGTTGGTCGTGGTTGTAAAGGGTATTGCAATTGATGGTACAGATAGCCCAGACCTAATTTCCAGTTCAGGTTTGACCAATGCATGGAAGTTCCGGCGTTGAAAATTCCTGTAGTCTGTCGATTTCTTTGTTCAGAGGGTGTACGATGGAGGCCACTGTAATTGATGGAGGTCACTACCCAACCTTTCTCTGGTAAGTGTTGTAAGGTCGCTGTTTCTTTTTTGTAGGATAGGAAAGGGATGAATTGAAAATTCTTTTTTCTAAAGGATGCTGCAATTCCCCGGAAGAACCGGCTTTCGGTCATGCCTGTATGGGGTCTGATGCCTATGGGTTGTTGGAGGATCGGAGCTATGGCATTGCGATTCCCAAATTGCGGGCCAGTCCAGACCATAAGCCCTTGCCCAAGCTGCACATGAAAATCTCCGAGGATAAGATGTTTTGCTTGTTTAATGTTTCGGTAATATATAGAACCTGCATAATAATCGAATCCATATCGTTGTTTAGCGGCGAAAAATGGTTCTCCTGGATCTTTTTTCATGTTAAGGGTAAAGAGGAGTTTATCCTGGTGGCTCCATCGAAATCTAACCAATAAACGATCTGGACTGCCCTGATATTTTGACCGTTCAGGATCTTTTATTTGGTAGCCCTTAGCGGGTTGTAGGGTCCTGGAATAAGTGAACATGGACCAGGCAGAGTTATCGAGTGATTTTTTACGGAGTTCGGATATTTTTAAGGTATTGCTTGATTTTACAGTGATATAGGGAAGCATTTGTATGATCACTTCCGGGGTAAATCCAGGGATTACCTGTAGTTCATTAACGGAAATGAAAAAACCTGATTTTTGTCGGTGGAGGAAGAATTGATTGATTTGGTTGGCGGAGAGGAAGAAGAGTTGTTGGAGCTCCTCTTCGGAGATGATATTGAGGTTGAGTGGATTTTTTTGGAGAGGCTTTAGGAGTTCGAGCTGTGCAGTAAGATCTTCGGTGAAGACATCAGGATCGGAAGCGGATAAGGATATTTCTTCTAGAATTCTTTCTTCGGTTTGGGCATTGGAGAGGTTGGGGATAAAGGTTATGAGGAGAAAAAGAAAGAGGAGATATCGACGCATAATTTGATGTTTTTATTTATGTAAAATATTTAAAATCAATATGCTATAAATATATTATTGGGATATTATTGGGTTGTTATTAGGTTATTATTTCGCTGTTATTGGATTGTTATTTGGTTGTTATTTGGTTGTTATGAAGCCAAGTTTGCTTCGACCTGAAAGTAAGGTGAAAGTAATGTAAAAGTATGTAAAATGTATGTTTGATATATAAAAACACGGTTAAAGCATGCTTTAACCATGATTTTATAGCGAAACTCATAGGTTAGGTTACTTTTTTGATAAGGAAACGGCATTTTTCATGCCATTTTCCCCGTCTTTGCGAGGTAAGGCGTCATAGCGAGGAAAGGCGTCATTGCGAGGAACGAAGCAATCTTTGGACTTTGTCATCCTGAGCGCAGTCGAAGGATCTCTACGATTACATACGAACAGATGGTTCGACTCCGCTCACCATGACATACGGGAAGATTGCTTCGTCGTACCTCCTCGCAATGACGCGGGCTACCCTAAGCTAAAATTCCTCCAAATAAAAAGGCAGTTCAAAATGAACTGCCCTTCTCAAATATTTCACGCTAATATCTATCATCTAATATCTATCGTCTAATATCTATCATCTAATATCTACCAATTAAATATCAATCTTCGCATATCTCGCGTTCGCTTCGATAAACTCCCTACGAGGAGCAACTTCATCACCCATCAACATCGAGAAAATACGATCACATTCCGCAGCGTTCTCAATCGTCACCTGGCGCAAGGTACGTTTATCCGGATCCATCGTAGTATCCCATAATTGCTCCGCGTTCATCTCACCAAGACCTTTATACCTTTGCACATGAACACTATCCTCTTTACCCGCACCTTTTAACCGTTGAATAGCGGCCAAACGCTGATCTTCTGTCCATGCATATTGGAAATCCTTACCTTTCTTCACCAAATACAAAGGAGGAGTAGCGATATAAACATATCCACGCTCAATCAACTCCTTCATATAACGGAAATAGAATGTCAACAATAAAGTCGCAATGTGCGATCCATCGACATCGGCATCCGTCATAATAATGATCTTGTGGTAACGAAGTTTGTCGGTATTCAATGCTTTGGAATCCTCGGCGGTACCAATACTAACCCCTAATGCCGTGAACATATTCTTGATCTCTTCGTTTTCATAGATCTTATGTTCCATAGCCTTTTCCACGTTTAGGATCTTACCTCTCAAAGGCATGATCGCCTGCGTTCTACGGTCGCGACCTTGCTTAGCCGTACCACCCGCAGAATCCCCCTCGACGAAGAAAATCTCACAGCTCGCTGGATCATTATCCGAACAGTCGGCCAATTTACCAGGTAAACCAGAACCTCCCATAACCGTTTTACGTTGAACCAACTCACGGGCTTTACGAGCCGCAGCACGTGCTTGGGCAGCAATGATCACTTTCTGTACGATCTGTTTTGCCTCTCTCGGGTTCTCCTCCAAATAAGCACTTAAGATCTCACCAACGGCAACATCCACTGCACCCATTACTTCCGAGTTACCCAATTTGGTTTTTGTTTGCCCCTCGAACTGAGGTTCAGCAACTTTAACAGAAATTACCGCAGTCAATCCCTCACGGAAGTCATCACCTGTAATCTCTACTTTTAAGTTCTTCAATAAACCTGAATCATCGGCATATTTCTTCAATGTTCTGGTCAAACCTCTACGGAAACCAGCTACGTGAGAACCACCTTCGATGGTATTGATGTTATTTACATAAGAATGTACATTCTCCGCATATGTATCGTTGTATTGTAAAGCAAGCTCTACGGGAATACCTTGTTTGATTCCTTCTACATAGATCGGTTCAGGGATCAAGGCATGGCGATTGCCATCCAAGAACTTCACGAACTCCTGCAGTCCACCTTCTGAGAAAAAGATATTCTGGCGGAAAGAACCATCCTCCAATACCTCACGCTCGTCGATCAATGTCAATCGAATCCCTTTGTTCAAGAAAGAAAGCTCTCTCAAACGGTTTGCTAAGGTATCATAGTTATAGACGATGGTTGTTGTAAAGATCTCCGGATCCGGATGGAATGTTACAATAGTTCCTGTTTTATCACTCTCACCAATCTCCTTCACATCAAACTGAGGCTTACCCTGTGCATACTCCTGCACAAAGATCTTACCCTCACGATGAACTTCTGCACGCAATAAGGTCGACAGGGCATTCACACAGGAAACCCCCACACCGTGCAAACCTCCAGATACCTTATACGTATCCTTATCGAATTTACCACCGGCGTGCAATACCGTCATAACCAGCTCTAATGCCGATTTATTCTCTTTTTTGTTGATACCTGTAGGGATACCACGACCATTATCTTTTACCGAAACAGAGTTGTCTTTTTGGATAGTTACAACGATGTCATCGCAATAACCGGCAACAGCTTCGTCAATTGAGTTATCGACTACTTCATAAACCAGGTGATGCAGACCCTTTACTCCCGTATCACCAATATACATAGATGGACGCTTACGTACCGCTTCTAATCCCTCTAAAACCTGGATATTATCCGCTGAATACGTTGAAGGTTTTTTGTTTTCTTCGCTCATGAAAATGAATTAATATTACTGTTGATTAACTTTCAAAAATACGAAAAATTACCTTAATAATCAAACATAAAACGCTTAAAAATACGCTCGGGTACTATCCCAAAAACATCCTCATCCAAGCCATTATTTACGAGCTTTTCATGCATTTATGGTAAAATTTCATTTTTTTATCTTAGGTTTGTTCTTCAGAAAATCGAAATACAAGAAAAGAATGAATAAATTAGTAAAATTGACCTTAGGTCTTGTTGCCACTGCAGCAATCGTTTCCTGTAACCAAGAAGCAAAAAAAGATAACAATACTGCTTCCACTACAGCAGCAACAACAACCCCAACCACTGCCCAAGATGAGAAGATCGTTTATGTAAATTCAGATTCTTTATCTGAAAAATACACGTACTACAAAGATGTACGCGCTAGATTAGAAGCGAAATTCAAAAAAGCACAAGCTGATTTCCAGGCAAAAGGACAAGCTTACCAAAGAGAAGTAGCAGAATACCAACAAAAAGGTCAAGGCATGAGCGCAACGGAACGTCAGGCAACTGAAGAGCGTTTGGTTCGTTTGCAAGGCGACCTTCAACGTATGGAGCAGAATGCTGGTCAATCCATTGGACAGGAAGAGCAGACAGAATTCTCTAAAGTATATACTGCAGTAACAGAATACCTTCAGAAACATGCTGAAGATAAAGGGTACAAATTGGTATTGACTTATTCAAAAACCAACCCTGCCGTTCTTTATGCTGATCCAAAGATGGATATCACCAAAGAAGTGATCGACGCGTTGAACAAAGAATATGCGGATAAAACTCCTGCAAAGAAATAAAACACAGGAAGAGGTAATTCTTCTTTAAGATATAAAAATGGCAGTCTGTAAAATACAGGCTGCCATTTTTTTGATATATCCTTAAATCTCCCTAATTTTCGATAATTATTACGCTACTATGGTAAAACAGATTCTCAGCAAGGAAGACAATGGTTTCGACTGGTTCGACATCTTCAACCCTTCTATCGATGATTTCACAGATCTCAAAGAAAGGTACAACATTAAGGATGCTTCCATCAAAGATTGCCTGGAAATCGGCCATTTACCAAAAATTGAAGAATTTGAGGAATACCATTTCCTCATCCTTAGGAATATTGCTGAGAGTTTTCCGGAAAGTTCCGATACCTTAACGGATATCACCAATCGAATTTCCCTATTCTACGGGCAGGACTTTGTCATCACGGTACATCGGAATGAAATCAATTTCCTTTCCGAATTGATCGATCTGGATAAGACCAATAAAAAACTGAAATCCAGCAAAAGCCTGGTGAATACCCTGGTTTCTTCTTCGCTAAAATCATTCGAAACCTTGATCATTTCCGATCTTTCCGAGAAACTGGATAATTATGAAGAGATTGTTTTCCTGCATAGCCGCAGAAAACCTTTCCTTCGAAAAGTGTACTATTTGAAAAGACAGGTAGATCTGATCCGGATCATTCTGACCCTGTACAAGGATATCGTGGACTATTTCCATATGCCCGAATACCAGAACATCTATACGCAAGACTTAAGGGATATCTATTCCAGAACGAATACCCTTTACCGAAATATCAGTGAGAACACGGCGCAATTGCTGTCCATCTATTTCAACATCGAATCCAACCATACCAATGAGATCATGCGTACGCTGACCATCATCTCCGTATTTTTTATGCCTTTAACGTTTATCGTAGGGGTTTATGGCATGAATTTCAAATACATGCCTGAACTGGAATGGTACTATGGATACCCGATTATTATTGGGGTAATGATGGCGCTTTCTGCCCTGATCTATATCTGGTTCAAAAGAAAACGATGGTTATAAGATTAAGAGGAAAGTAGGTTCTTTTTAGACTTGGTCACCACAAAATCCTTCAGGTAATACGGTTCAAAATAAGCAACATCCTCAAATTGCTGTTGTTTGAATTTATCATAGGCCTGCTTTCCTTGCTGAGAGGCATGGGATTCAAAGCCCTCTACTATTTTGAGCCCCTCTTTGGAGGCAAACATCTCCTTGAACTTATCTGCACCAGCTCCAAATAAAACGACCTTGAAACCTTCCTTCAAATACGCATCAAAGGTTTGTTCATCCACGATCAGGGCATGGGTTTCCGTTAAAGGTATTCCATCAGCATCAAAAAATGCTGTGTAGACTTCCAATCTCCGTGCATCAATCATGGGACATAGCATCAGCTTCTCCCCTACATGCTCATGATTCATCAGATACCCACCTAACATCGCTTCTAAGCTATTAATTCCGATCAAAGGGATATCCAATGCATAGCACAATCCTTTTGCCGCAGAAACCCCTATTCGCAATCCGGTATAAGAGCCCGGCCCCATGCTTACAGAGATTGCTGCCAGATCCTGAAAAGTAAGCCCTGTCTTATCCAAAAGCTCTTGGATAAAGACCGTCAATGCCGTAGCATGCATATTGGGTTCATTGCTGAACACGGAATCAACTAAACGACCGTTATTGGATAGGGAAACCGAACATACCTGTGTTGCAGTTTCAATGGAAAGGATATAGCAGTTTGACATAGTAGAATTATGGAACAGGATCATGACCATGACCACCCCATGGGTTACAACGAGCGATCCGTTTTACCGTCATCCATCCGCCTTTGAAAGGGCCATATTTCAGGATGGCTTCCTTCCCATATTGGGAGCAGGTTGGCGAATACCGACAACTTGCACCTAAAAAGGGCGATATGAACAATTGGTAAAACCTAATTATTATAAGGAATACCCATTTGATGGGAAGCTTAATTCCCTTCTCCCAGATCAGATTTAGCAATTTCATTTTTCAATTTTAAGAGCATTTGCTTCATTTTTGCCTGCATTTCGGCAAATGGCAGATCTTCTTTGCCCACGTATTGTATGGTCAAGAGCAAATGTAGGGAATGTTCAGTCAAAAAATCGTAAAGATTATGCTTTTCCAAACGATAGGCTTCGCGCATCCGACGCTTGTAATAATTGCGGTCGACCGCTTTCTTAAACTTACGCTTGGAAACTGAAATGATGGTTTGTACAGGATATGGGAGTTCGGAAGGAGCCTGGGCATAGACCATCCGGAAAGGATATACAATAAAAGAAGAACCATTATCGAAAAGATGGTCGATCCACCTTTTGCTACATAATCGTTCTTCTTTTGTAAATGTATATTTTTTCATCTCGATGTGCATTGAGCCGGCTAAATTAGCTCGGTCGACGTATCACCGGCGATGTTTGGATTAACCTTTGTGACGGTATTCGTCAGAAACTGTAAGGCGTTTTCTTCCTTTAGCTCTACGAGAAGCTAATACTCTTCTACCATTTGCAGAGCTCATACGCTCTCTGAATCCGTGTTTATTTCTTCTTTTTCTTTGCGAAGGTTGAAATGTTCTCTTCATGACGCTTTTATGCTTGTTTTTATACTTTTAATCAATTTATCCCTCAAAAGAGGAATGCAAAAATAAAGTTTATTTCACAATTCCGCAACACTCAGGATATAATAAATAAAAAAAAGCAAATTAATTAGGCACGATCACCTGCATAATTTGCTTTCTGAGCGCAGAAATGGCTTATTTATTTCTTAATAAATCGCGAATCTCTGTCAACAATACTTCTTCTTTTGTTGGAGGAGCTGGAGCTGCTTCTTCAGCTGGTTTTTCGCGTTTCAATGAATTCAATCCTTTGATCACGATGAAAATACAGAAGGCAATGATCAAGAACTGGATCATCACGTTGATGAAGTTACCGTAGTTGATCGCTACTTCTGTGGTACCAGCAGCTTCATTCGCTTCGCTGATCACATATTTCATCTTGGAGAAATCTACTCCACCTGTGATAAAACCGATCGGAGGCATGATGATATCATCCACTAAAGATGTTACAATCTTACCGAATGCACCACCAATAACCACACCGACCGCTAAATCGATGACACTGCCACGCATGGCAAATTCTTTAAACTCTTTTAAAAATCCCATTTTATTCAATAGTCTTAACTGTGAAAAATTTATTTGCTATTTGAAATTTAAAACAAATAATCGACAAAAAAAACGGTTTAGAATGATATAATAAAATAATTCCGAAAATATTTGTCTATATTTAGTAGGCTACGAACTACATTTAACAAAAAAAAATTAAGGTGAAGTGAATTGTCACGAATATCTTATATTTGAAGAAATAAATTAACTACTATAAATAATAAATAAACCCTGCCTATTGATAAATCACACAGTCAAAAAAGCAGAAATCTCGGTTAGTGATCGTGTAAATATGAAGAAAATTTTAATTGCCGACGACCACATCATAGTAAGACTAGGTGTTTCAACCGCCATCAAGGAGACCATTAAGGCTGTTGAAATCACCCAGGCGCAGACCTATGATGAAGTTTTTGGGGAGCTAAAAAATAACAGGTACGACTTATTGCTCTTGGACATCAATATGCCCGGAGGAAATAACATCAAGGTCATTAAAGAGATATTGGAAATCCAGCCCGATTTGAAGATCCTGGTGTTCTCATCCTACGATGAGAGCCTCTATGCATTAAGGTATATTGAAGCTGGAGCGGCAGGATATGTGAACAAAACGACCAGCATGACTGAGTTCACCAATGCCATTAACAGCATCTTCGAAAGAGGAAGATATATGTCGGATGCCATTAAAGATCTCTATGTGCAGAAGTTGACCACCAGCAAATCAAAGGTCGATAGCTTGAACCCATTGTTCAAATTATCGAACCGGGAAATGGATGTAGCCAGACACTTGATAGAAGGTTTGGGAATCATTGAGGTTTCGAACCGATTGAACCTGAGTTCCTCTACTGTAAGCACCTATAAGAGCAGAATATTTGAAAAATTAGGGGTAACCAATATCCCCGATTTGATTTCGCTATTCAAAATGAATACAGAAAAGGAATAACCGCTTGGTTATTCATTTTCTTTTATACAATAAAACTTTGGTATTATTTCAAACTATCCATGGTTTGAAGTGGAATATCTTTTCTATCTATTTCCTTTAATGGACGTTGTTCAGTGTATGCATAGCCTTTATCTTCTAGGCTCCACAATAAAGGCGCAAGGAAATTAACGGTGTTTTTAGCCCCTTGGTTGATCGCCCCCATGTTATGGGTATCCTTGGAGTTCTTAGCCTCGTTCTCGATCTCAAACGGCCCAGAAAAGCCTCTCTCGTGCAATATCTCTACAAAGGCATTCCAGTCCATATGATCTGTACCACCAAATCCAGGTAACATCGCGGTATAATGATGCCTATCCCAATCATGCTGCGGGATACTGACCCCAGCCAATTCTGCCAATTCTGGCGAAACATATTGCATCGGATACATTCCGCCCCATTCGGTATACGCCTTTCCGTAGTTCATACGTGTTGTTTTCACATGGATACGTTTCAACCTGTTGATGTCCATTTCATCAATGACATCCACCGGATCGGTATTCTGCCAAATATCATGGGAAGGATCGTAGATCTCGCCATGAGCAGCACTAGGGATCATCGCATACATCAATTTGCGGGCCGCTAAGACACCTGGTAAATTATTAAAGGTACTGCTATAGCGGGAAGATCTCCAGCCCTCCATCGGGCAATTTTCATAGACGATCGTCACGCCCAAACCTTCCGCATATTTTACGATCGGTTCAAAAACCTTTTTATACTCCTCCAGATTCCGTTGGAATCCATCGATCTGATTACCCAATTCATGGTTATACCCCACAAAGGTACCTACCTTCACATCGTTCTCATCACCACCCAACAAATGCGCGATCCGGATCAGGGCCAACAAATGGTTCTGATTTTTTACACGTTGATCTTCCTCGCCTCCTATCATATTCTCAAAGGCACCTAAGGACAAGCGTAATCCTTTGGCATTGAATTTATCCAACAATGCCTTAGCCTGCTCCGGCCCAAAGGATTCATAATCCAAATGGGTCGCGGTATGGTCCTGTCTGGCACCATCCCTACGGAAAACACAAAGATCTATCCCTTGTGCACCGGCCGTGTTTGCCGCATCCAACAATTCATCTTGAGTTAATTGATCATAGGCCGAGCTCATCAGCCAGATAGGATTTTGAAGTTTATTCATATTGTAAATATAATAGTATTTGCGCATAAAAAAAGCCCATTGATAGGGCTTAAACTGTAACAAGGTTTTCTCAGGTTTCTATTTCTTGTTTTTCAGATCCTGAATACCTAAACGTAAAGATTGAGCCAATGTTTTCACATCCTGCAAACCTTTTCTCACGCGTGTTCCAGCAGCGCTATTTGCTTTTGAATAGAATTTTTCAGCATCATTTTCCAATCCATCGATAACTGATTTAAGTTCTTTGAATTTATCAATACTTGCCATAATTGTTAGATTTAATTGAGATAATTTTTTAGTAACTACCTCTAAATTAACATCTTTTTTCAAAAAACAAAACTAAAAACAAAAAAGGTGGTCTTCACAGACCACCCTTTAGTATTAAATAGGATAAGATTAATCTACATTGTCGTGCAAGAACGAATTGTTCGGTCTGATCTCCGTTTCACCATCATCAAACGACAAGGTAAAGCGGCTCACTTGTGATTGGGAAGAATGTGGCACATCATCCAAGGTCTTTTGTTTTCTCTTGTATGCTGGCTCATTCTCCAATTCCTGAAGACCGTTCGAAGACTTCAATTTCATGCTCAATTCTTTCAAACGAAGGATTCTTTCTTTCGTTTTCATCAATTGATCCTCAAAATTGGACTCTTCTTTGATCGCCTCTTCCAGTTCAACTTCAGCTTTTGGCTGAGGTTCTGCCTGCAATGGCGACTGAATTGGTGCTTGCGCCTGTGGAGCAACTTCCTCCGGTTCTTCGTTGGTTTTATACGCATCGAATACCGTTGGCAATTTGAATTCGAAGATCGATGGGGAAGTTTTCAATTCAAACCCGTGTGGATTTGGATCTTCTTCTACCTCTTCAACATCATTACTATCTTCAAGCTCCAAGGTATGACGAATCAAATTTGGTTCTTTGTTCTCTACTGCATTTGCTTGTGAAGCAGATGCTACTTTATTGGAAAAAAGATCAGCTTGTGGACCTTGAGGAGCAGTTGGCTCCGCCGGTTGTGTAGTCTTTACAAAAGCCGATGGCTCCTGTGCAGTACGCTCAACAAACTGATTGGTTGCTACTGGTTTTACGAAAGCCGAAGTTTGAACTTCGGGTGTTAAGGGAATAGCGATCTTCTCTTTCTCTTTTTCTTTCACGCGCTCTTCCGCAGTTTGGAAACCAGTCGCGATTATGGTTACAGAAAGTTCCTCGTCGTAGTCCTCATCGATACAGTTACCCCAGATCAGATCAGCCGAAAGACCAGCCTTCTCTTGGATATAATCTGTTACGATAGCGACCTCATCCATGGTTACCTCACGTGTACCGGAAGTAATGTTCAATAGGATGTAACGAGCACCTTCAATTTCATTGTCTTTTAATAATGGAGAGGCCAATGCGCCAGTTACAGCATCTAGTGCGCGTTGTTCTCCTTTTGCCACAGCATTACCCATGATAGCAACACCGCTATCATTCATTACGGTACGAACATCCTTGAAATCGACATTCACATAACCCGGAATAGTAATAATTTCAGCAATACCCTTTGCAGCAGTCGTTAAGATATCATCTGCTTTTGCAAAGGCAGCAGTCATTGTTAGGTTTCCGAAGATCTCACGTAAGCGATCGTTCGAAATCACTAAATAGGAATCCACGTATTTACGTAGTTCTTCCAAGCCATCTTCAGCTTGCATACGACGACGCTTACCTTCGAAAGTAAAGGGAGTAGTCACAATCGCAACGGTCAATATCCCCAATTCCTTTGCTGCTTTCGCCAATACTGGACTTGCTCCAGTACCAGTTCCACCGCCCATACCCGCTGTGATGAAAAGCATCTTTGTATTGGTACCCAACATACGTTTGATATCCTCAATACTCTCGATAGCCGAGTTCTCACCCACATCAGGATCGGCACCAGCACCCATTCCTTCCGTTAAACTTGCTCCTAACTGTACCTTGTTCGGGATAGGACTCAACTCCAATGCTTGCGCATCCGTGTTACACACGATGAAGTCTACACCACTAATTCCCTGCTTGTACATGTGGTTTACAGCATTCCCGCCGCCTCCACCTACACCAATTACCTTGATAATTGATGAATTCTCCTTTAACATTTCAAATTGTATCGACATATAATTTATCCTATTTAATTCTTCATCAATCTATTACGTTATCGCAACTTGACTCAACAATTCTAATGTAATATTACCAATATATTAACAATAGTTATCCACATTTGTTAAATTGTGGAAAAAACATACTGATGTTGATAATTATTTTTTTCCAATGAAAGTATCATCGTCAATGTCCGCCCCGTCTTTGATCCAGTCTCCTAAGAAACGAGATAACCAACCTTCTTTTCTGCTCTGACCTTCCGCTATAACTTTAACGTCATCTTTGGATTTTTCTTTCCCTGCAACCGGAGTTTTTCTTGTCGTTCTCTCCTCGTCGCGCTTCTCTTCTTCCTCGATAGACTGAATACCTTTGATCAATAAACCGATACCTGTTGCATACAATGGGCTCTTCAATTCATCGAATGCCTGTTTGTTCAACATATCTGTTTTTGCCAAATATTCGTTCGGATAACCGATACGGCAATCGATACCTGTAATGTACTCCACCAACTGAACCAAATGTTTCAATTGTGCACCACCACCTGTGATTACAATACCTGCGATCAATTTATCTTCATAGCCAGAAGCTTTGATTTCATAATATACATGCTCGATGATCTCTTCCATTCTTGCCTGAATGATATAGGCCAAGTTCTTAACAGAAATCTCCTTTGGCTCTCTTCCACGGATACCAGGTACACAGATCACCTCGTTATCCTTGTTTTCATCTGCCAAAGCCGAACCATAACGAACCTTCAATTGCTCCGCTTGATTACGTAATACCGAACATCCCTGACGGATATCTTCCGTTACGATGTTACCTCCCAAAGGAATTACCGCTGTATGACGGATGATACCTTCATGGAAGATCGCTACGTCCGTAGTACCTCCACCGATATCCACCAATACCACACCAGCTGTTTTTTCTTCTTCATCCAATACAGCTTCTGAAGATGCCAATGGTTCCAAGATCAGCTCCGATACCTCAAGGTCAGAATTATCCACACAACGTTTGATGTTCTTGATATCGGTTACACGACCCGAGATGATGTGGAAGTTAGCTTCTACGCGTCTTCCCGCCATACCGATCGGTTCTTTGATACCAGGCTCATTGTCGATGGTGAACTCCTGTGGTAAAACATGGATAATCTCCTCTCCCGGAGGCAATACCAATTTATACATGTCCGAAATCAAACGTTCGATGTCGATCCGTCCGATTTCATCATCGTCGTTCTTGGTCAAGATACCACGGTGTTGAATACTTTTGATGTGTTGTCCGGCAATACCTACGTTTACCACTTTGATGTCTACGTTGGATTGTCCTTCGGCCACTGCCACTGCTTCGCGGATGCTGGTTACCGTTTTCTGGATGTTGGCAACGACACCACGGTTCACTCCTGCAGATTCTGCTTTCCCTACACCCAATAATTCCACCTTGTTAGCACCACTACGACGACCAACCGTTACGCAGATCTTCGTGGTACCGATATCCAATCCGACAATGATTGGATTCTCTTTTTCATTTTCTGTAATTCTAGGTTTCATATGCTGTGTTTGATGCTGTATATTATAATTCCTTTTTTTCTCCTTTGTTTGTCTTCTTAACGCATTAAGTTGTCTTTATTTATTTTCATCTGTAAGCTGTCCATAAACCACTCTCCTTTTCGCTCACAAATGATCTGACCACCATACTTTACATTCACCTTACTGTAGGCATCATTGCCTACTTTTGGAAGGATATGGGTATAGAACTTGGTCAACCTATCCAGTTTATAACTCAATGAATCGGCATTCCCGATTACCAACTGTTGGTCTCCAACACGCGGCACGATCTCAATATCGCGCTCATTGTTCACATAGAGCTGCACAATCTGGTTAGACCATAATTCATCGTTTTTCGTTTGCTCCACCACTTTGATCAAATCCTTTACGGCTTTTGTCTGTACCGGTTCCAAGGATTTCTTATAGCCTTCGCCGATAAACCCGTTCGCTACCATTACATGCGGAACATACTTCAGGGTTACCGGAATCTTCTGATTCTTGGAATCCACATAATATTCCTGTCCATTCTGGTTGATCACGCGTAGCACAACTTCCCTTTGCATCACCTGTACTTTCATGGTTCCATCCATATCCATATGTACATCGGCTTCCGACACATAAGGTGATTTCCTTAACTCGGTTTCGATCTTCTGTAGAGGGATCTCGTTCAATGGTCTTCCCACTACACGGCCGAATTTCTCCTGGATCATCGAAGTAATATCCGTCTGGTCGATAAAAGTCTCTTTTCCTTCTACCATCACTTTCAAGGCCGAGCACACCTGAACCTGATCTTTTTTATTGACCAGACTCATCAACATGCCCACCCCTACCAGCGCAACAATGCTTAGGAAGAAGTAGCCGACCTGACGCCATTTGATATTTCTTATTTTATCCAACATGTAATACTTCGCTAATCGGTTTAACCAATTTATCAATATCTCCTGCTCCTACAGTAACCACTAATTCTGGGCTTTCTGCTTTAATGATTTCCAATACCTCTTCCGGACTTACCAATCTTTTATTCTCCAGATTGATCTTGTCCAATAACCAAGAAGAATCCACTCCTTCAATAGGCAGCTCCCTTGCCGGATAGATCTCCATTAACAACAACTCATCGGCTAACCCAAGAACTTCCGCAAATCCATCTACAAAATCACGTGTTCTTGTGAACAGGTGAGGTTGGAAGACCACCGTCAGTTTCTTGTTCGGATATAGCTTCTTCATCGAGGTCAAAAAGGCCCTCAATTCCTCCGGATGATGCGCATAGTCATCAATATAAATATGTGACGGATTCTTAACGATAAATTCGAAACGTCTTTTAACGCCTGCAAAATTCGATAAGGCCGTACGGATCTTATCCGCTTCGATGCCCAACAGATTCGCTACCGTAATCGCAGCAACGGCATTCTCTACATTATGTAATCCCGGGATGCCCAGATGCACATCCTTTAAAATCAAAGTCTCCGAATGGTAATCAAAATAAAATTCCCCATCTCTCACGTGTACATTTTCTGCGTAGGCATCACATTTCTCCTCACGGGCATAGGTGATGTTTCCTGAAAATGGCAAACCTTTTTTCACGATCTTATCGCCATCTTCCACCACCCTATCCAAGAATAGCTTAAAGGAAGTGACCAATTCTTCAGGATCCCCATAGATATCCAAGTGATCAGCATCCGCTGAAGTAACTATGGCAATATTCGGATGAAGAGTCAAGAAAGAACGATCGTACTCATCGGCTTCCACGACAACCACATTATTATCACCGAACAATACATTGTTCTGGTAATTGGTACTGATTCCGCCTAAGAAAGCTGAACAGTCGTAACCTGAATCTTTCAATATATGAGCAACCATGGTTGATGTTGTCGTCTTCCCATGGGTACCAGCTACGGCAATCGTAAACCGGCTTGCCGAAATAAATCCTAATACCTGAGATCTTTTGAACAATTCATGACCTTGCTCCGTAAAGAAGGCTTTAAGCGCCAAATCCTTTGGAATAGCAGGGGTATAGATCAAAAGGGTCTCCTCATTCGCTTCCTTAAAAACAGCAGGAACGGTATTGATATCATCGGTATACGTGATATCTAATCCTTCTGCCTCCAAGGTTCTGGTCAACTCGGTAGAGGTACGGTCATACCCAGCCACTTCGCATCCCAAACGACTAAAATAACGAGCCAATCCGCTCATGCCGATTCCTCCGATGCCCAGTAGGTAAACTCTTTTTATTTTGTCGATATTCATTTCTTTATTTTTTTATTAATTCCAATACTTCTTTTGCAATGACTTCATCTGCATCCGCCAATGCCAATTTCTTGATCTCTTCGCTCAATTTGACCTGCTTTGCAGGATCAAACAATAGGTTCAGGATGGCTTCCACCAAATCCGAACCAGCTTGCACATCCCTGACCATCACCGCCGCATCCTTGTTCACCAGGGCCAAAGCATTTTTGGTCTGATGATCATCCGATACATTAGGCGAAGGAACCAGGATAACCGGTTTACCAACCACACATAGTTCAGATATGGTCCCCGCACCAGCTCTTGCCACGATCACATCCGCTGCTGCATAAGCATAATCCATACGCTCCAAGAATGGCATCAATTTGATGTTCTCCGGAAGGGAGTCCCCAAATTCCGCTTGCAGCTTTTCATAATAGTAGCTTCCACATTGCCAGATCACTTGAATATCCTGAGCGACGAAGGCAGGAATACCTGCTTTGATGCAATCGTTCAACGTCTTTGCGCCTAAACTACCCCCTGTTACCAAAACGGTTTTCTTCTTGGCATCCAAGAAGAAAGCATGCATGGCTTCCTCCTTTTTCCCCTCAATAGCCACTGATGACTTACGGATCGGATTCCCTGTCAACAAGATCCTATCCTTAGGAAAGAAACGATCCATCCCTTCGTATGCAACGCAGATACGTTTTGCCTTGGCTCCCAATTTTTTGTTGGTCACCCCAGCAAATGAATTCTGCTCCTGGATCACTGTCGGAAGGCCCATCATATTGGCCATCATCAACAAGGGTCCCGATGCATAGCCACCAACACCGATAGCTGCCTCTGCTTTAAAATCTTTAAGAACTTGCCTTGCTTTCCATAGACTTTTGATCATCTTAAATGGAAGGCTGATGTTTTTCAACATCGATTGTCTATTGATCCCAGCGATATCCAATCCGATGATTTCGTATCCTGCTGCTGGAACCCGCTCCATCTCCATCTTACCATTTGCTCCTACAAAAAGGATCTCGGTATCCGGAGCTATATTTTTTAGCGCATTAGCGATGGCAATCGCCGGGAAAATATGTCCCCCAGTTCCTCCGCCACTAATTATGATTCGATGCGCCATCTGTTATGCTATTAAATTGTACCTACTACTACTTTCTTTGGTGTCCTAACTTTTGCGGGCTCCAATTCTTCCTTGTTCTTGATCTCTTCAATATTTCGGCTCACACTCAAGATGATTCCCAAAGCGATCGAAGTGAACAAGATGGAAGTACCTCCCATACTGACCAATGGCAAAGGAACCCCAGTAACCGGTCCTAGCCCTACGGCCACTGCCATATTCGCCAAAGCCTGAATGGTCAAGCTGAATCCAAGGCCTGCCGCCAGAAAAGCACCAAATGCTCGAGGACTCATGGTCACAATCCGGATGATCCGGTACATCAAGGCTATGTATAAGAACAAGAGTACTGCGCCTCCAACGGTTCCATATTCTTCAATGATGAACGCGAAGATAAAATCCGAATAAGGGTGTGGTAAGGAATTCCGCTGAACGGAGTTACCAACGCCTTTTCCGAACATCTCTCCTGTTGCGATGGCAATCTTGGCATTATTCGCTTGGAAGTTTTTATCATCCTGAAAAGAAGTATTGCCTTCATGTACAGATTCCGTTTGAAAGAACCCTTGTATCCGACTGATATAGGTTGCACGACGTGGTCCTAATAACATGACCAAGGTCAAAAGCACAGCACCACCCATACATACTACGGCTATCTGCTTGAAACTGATCCGACCGATCATCAACAACAACACACTCACACCAAAAAGCATCAAAGCGGTTGAAAGGTTGGCCAAGGCAATCAATACAAAGACTACACAAACCGCACCCATGATCGGAATAAAGGATTTCTTCACATCTTTGATCTCCTCTTGCTTACGGGATAACATCCTTGCTAAAAAAGTGATCAGGGCCAGTTTCGCCAAATCCGAGGTCTGGAACGTCTGGTTGATGATCGGAATGGTCAACCACCTGCTCGCATCATTGACCTTACTACCGAATAATAAGGTATATAACAACAATGGAATAGTGATCAACATCAATAATTTGGAAATACCGGCATAATAGCGGTAATCCAGTTTATGGGATAGATACATCAGACCAAAACCTGCGGCCACTGTAAAGAAGTGCTTAAACAAATAAATTTCCGTACCCTTTCCTTCTTTG
The DNA here is from genome assembly GCF_002734245.1 of Sphingobacterium sp. 1.A.4. Lineage (NCBI taxonomy): Bacteria > Pseudomonadati > Bacteroidota > Sphingobacteriia > Sphingobacteriales > Sphingobacteriaceae > Sphingobacterium > Sphingobacterium sp. 1.A.4. The sequence continues at coordinate 86,724 of NZ_PEAZ01000063.1, read as the reverse complement.
TATGCCAAAGGACCTACCGAGCTATAAACAGCCAATAGCGACCAAATGGATAACAGGATCACGATGATCCAGATCCATTTATCTCCTTTAAGTTTTGAAAAAATGCGTTCCATCATAAATCTTATTTTTATAAGTGCATTACTGCATCCTTAAATTGTTCGCCGCGATCTTCATAATTCTTGAACCAGTCAAAGCTTGCACATGCCGGCGATAACAATACCGTATCTCCTTTTTTCGCTAGATGCGAAGCAATCTGTACCGCATCGCTCATAGAAGCTGAATTCACGATCACATCGGTATCATCCTCAAAAGCCTCATGGATACGACCAGTATCTTTACCGATACAAATAATCGCTTTCACTTTGGATTTTACCAAATCACGTAACATTTCGTAATCATTTCCTTTGTCCACTCCACCCATGATCAACACGATCTCCGTGCTGAAACTTTCCAAAGCATACCAAACCGAATTCACGTTCGTCGCTTTCGAATCATTGATGTAATTGACCCCACCGATGCAGGCAACATGCTCTAAGCGATGCTCTACATTCACAAAAGAACCCATACTTTCCTTCATCGTCTGGTTACGGAGTTCCTGTACTTTGGCTACTAAACCTGCGGCACTGTTGTTGTAAACATTGTGTCTGCCTTGCAGTGATAATTCTTCAATATTCATGGTAAAAGCTTCTCTATTTGGTACTAAAATGTTCAAGTTCTTGTCGGCATCCACAAAGGCACCTACGCTTAATTCCCCCTCTTGGGTGAAAGGCAGGTATTGCGCTGCTGTGGGATGTTTATCCAGGGCAGCTACTGTTTCTGCATCATCCTGGCAATAGATGAAATAATCTTCTGCTCGTTGGTTCTGAACCATTCGGAACTTGGAAGCCACATAATTCTCCATCTTATAATCGTACCTGTCCAAATGGTCAGGCGTAATGTTCAAAATAACCGCCACATCAGCGCGGAAATGGTACATATCGTCCAACATGAAACTGCTGATCTCCAATACATAGCTATCATGTTGTTCCCTTGCTACCTGTAAGGCAAAGCTGTTCCCGATATTACCCGCAAGCCCAACGTTCAACCCTCCTTGCTTCAATACATGATAGGTTAACAAGGTGGTCGTTGTTTTACCATTGGAACCCGTGATACAGAATAATTTAGCATCGGTATACTGTGCCGCGAATTCAATTTCCGAGATGATCGGTTTTCCCATTCCACGCAATTGCTTGATCAATGGCGCTTTTTCAGGAATACCTGGGCTCTTGACGATCAGGTCAGCATTGACGATCAGGTCTTCGGTATGTTGACCCGACTCAAATGCGATCCCTTCTTCCTGAAGCATATTCAGGTATTTCTCAGAAATAGTACCCATGTCCGAAACAAAGACATCAAAGCCTTTATCCTTCCCAAGGATGGCAGCTCCCACGCCGCTCTCTCCTGCGCCAAGAATCACTAGGCGTCCAGACTGTGGGTAATAGGTATGTGCAATGTTCGACATCTGCTTATCTCACTTTCAAGGTTACTACCGTAATAATGGCCAAGATGATCGACACGATTAAAAATCGGGTAACGATCTTGGACTCATGATATCCTTTTTTCTGATAATGGTGATGCAAAGGCGACATCAAAAAGATGCGTCTTCCTTCACCGAATTTCTTTTTCGTGTATTTGAAATAGGAAACCTGAAGGATAACCGACAAGCTTTCCAACAAGAAAATTCCACATAAAACTGGGATCAATAATTCCTTACGGATCAGGATGGCAAAGGCAGCAATAATACCACCGATGGTCAAACTACCGGTATCCCCCATGAACACCTGAGCCGGATAGGCATTGTACCACAAGAAACCGGTACATGCTCCAACAAAAGCTCCTGCGAAGATTACCAGTTCTCCAGAATTAGGGATGTACATGATGTTCAGGTAATCCGAAAAGATGATGTTACCAGATACGTAGGCTAGGATCGCCAAGGTAATCCCGATGATGGCGGAGGTTCCTGTAGCCAACCCATCAATACCATCAGTTAGGTTCGCCCCATTGGAAACTGCCGTAACAATCAGGACCACAACCACCAAAAACAGGCAGAAGGTAATCCATACATTATTCAGTCCGAACACATCCAACACCTTGGCATAATCAAACTCGTTGTTCTTATACAAAGGAATATTGGTCTTCGTGGATTTTACGTTTTCGGCATAAGTCTTCTCCCCTGTTGACGGATTGATGATTACTTCCACCGGTCTTGAAGACGAAGGGTTGGAAACCGTTTGGCGAACTACAATATCCGGATGGAAATACATCGTCACGGCGATCAACACGCCCAAACCTACTTGACCAATCACTTTGAAACGACCGGCCAATCCTTCTTTATTCTTACGGAATACCTTGATATAATCATCCAAGAAACCGATAGCTCCCATCCATACGGTGGTGATGATCATTAAAAGCACATAGATATTATCCAACTTGGCAAATAACAAGGTTGGAATTAGAATACCTGCAATGATGATCAATCCACCCATGGTAGGTGTTCCTTGCTTTTTCTTTTCCCCTTCTAGACCCAGATCACGGATCGTTTCGCCAACTTGTTTCTGATGCAACAAGCGGATCAAACGGCTACCATAAACGGTGGTGATAATTAACGATACAATAACTGCCATGGCCGTCCGGAAGGAGATAAACTGGAAAAGTCCAGCTCCAGGGATATGAATATGCTCATTAAGCCAAGTGAATAAATAGTATAACATCCGTTTAGTTATGTTCGTTAAAAATTTTAATTAATTCTTCCTTATCATCAAAATGGTTCTTCACCCCATTGATTTCCTGGTATTTCTCATGTCCCTTACCAGCCACTAGAATCACATCGCCTTCTTGTGCCAAATGAAAAGCAGCACGGATAGCTTCTCTACGGTCGGTAATGGAAAACACATTTTTCTTTTTATCGGTAGGTACGCCGGTTTCCATTTCCTTAATGATCGCTGCTGGATCTTCAGATCTTGGATTATCAGAGGTTAGGATCACCTTGTCGCTCAGGCGACAAGCCACTTCAGCCATTTCCGGGCGTTTGGTCCTATCTCGATCACCACCACATCCCAACACGGTAAAAACCTGTTGTCCAGCTTGACGGAGTTCATTGATGGTTTCCAATACATTCTCTACTGCATCCGGTGTATGGGCATAATCCACGATAGCCACTACGCCATTTTTAGCTTTCAAAGTCTCAAAACGTCCTTCGGCACCTGCAATCTCCGAAAGTGCGGTCAACACTTTCATGGTCTCCTGCTCCAACAGGATAGCCGCACCATAAACTGCCAATAAATTATAGGCATTAAAATGCCCTACCAGTTTCACCCACAGTTCGTGCTGATCGATCTGCAACAGCATTCCATCAAAATGGCTTTCCAAAATCTTGGCTTTGAAATCCGCCATTTGGTGTAGACCATAGGTTTTGCGGTAGGCAAAAGTATTCTGAAGCATCACCTGACCATTTTTATCATCGATATTGGTCAAGGCAAATGCAAATCTGTCTAAGTCATCAAAGAATTTCTTCTTCGCTTTAATATAGTTGGCGAAAGTGCCATGGAAATCCAAATGATCGTGGGTAATATTGCTGAAAATCCCACCTGCAAAACGCAGACCTGCGATTCGCTGCTGAACTACCGCATGGGAGCTGACCTCCATAAAACAATAGTCACATCCATCCATCAACATCTCCTGCAATAAAGCATTGAGGGAAATGGGATCCGGAGTAGTATGGGTGGAGGCAATGATCCGATCCCCAATCTGGTTCTGCACTGTCGACAATAAACCCACATGGTAACCCAATTTTCCAAAAAGATTGAAAAGCAAGGTCGCAATGGTCGTTTTACCATTGGTACCGGTTACCCCTACCAATTTTAGTTTATGGGAAGGATTGCCGTAAAAATTACCTGCAATCACACCAAGTGCATAGGCAGAATCTGAAACCAGTACATATACTACATCATCTTGGATATGTTCAGGCATCTCCTCCGCAACAATAACTCCTGCTCCTAAGGCGATCGCCTTTTCAATAAATAAATGCCCATCTGTTTGATGTCCTCGAACTGCAATGAATGCACTTCCCGATTCCGCTTTGCGCGAATCAAGACAAATGGCTTTCACCTCCGTCTCCAGGGTGCCGCGGTAATCTTGTACCGGAATGCCGTGCAACAATTCTTTTAACAACATCTTAATTTAATTCTATAAGTACATGCGTTCCAGCTTTCAATCGCTGTCCCGCTGCTAATGATTGATTGATAACTTTTCCTTTTCCACGCACCGTGGTTTTATAGCCTGCGTTCTCCATCGCAAAGATGGCATCCACCAGGCCCATTCCCTTTACATTCGGAACTACCCCTTCTTTCACCTCATTGGTGGCAAATGAAGTAGGTGTGACACCTGTGCCTGCGGAATCTTTTTCCGCGCGAACAATCGCATTCCAGTTCACCGTTTTGAATCCTAACTTCTCATATACCTTGGCAGTCGCTTCTTTAGATCCTCTTAAGGTATAAGGCACCTTCTCTCCAGCCACATTCACTTGGCGCTGGCCAAACGTATGGTGCAGGGAAAGGTCGTTGGCATAGACCATATCCGCCAGTTCGCGGAAAACCGGTCCAGCTACCGAACCTCCATAGTATCCATTCCTAGGGTTACGGATAACCACGATCATGGAATATTTTGGATTCTCTGCCGGGAAATAACCAGCAAAAGAGGATTGATACCTTCTTTGTCCGTATCCTCTGGAACCATCGGCCATTTGGGCAGTACCCGTCTTACCGGCTGAAGTATACAATGGGCTTTTCAAACGCTTACCTGTACCTTCGTCCATCACCCCTTTCATCATCGTCTGCATAGACTTGATTGCTTCCGGAGAGGCAATCTGCTTATTGATCACCCTCGCTTCGAATTTCTTAACCGGTTGACCCAGGTGTTGGATTTCCTTTACGAATAAAGGCGCGACCATCTTACCGTTATTGGCAACCGCATTGAACAAGGTCAATGTCTGCAATGGAGTAAGTTTCAATTCATATCCATAGGCCATCTGCACCAAGGATAATTTGCTCCAAGAACGGCTATCTGGCATTTTCACCCATGGAGTCGCCTCCCCAGGGATTTGGATTCCTAATGGTTGGTTCAACCCCCATTCATGCAATTTTCCAGTGAATTTCTCCGGATTAGCACCATAATGTTGGTTGATCAATTTGGCAACCGCCACGTTGGAAGATTCTTCAAAGGCTTCCAAAACCGTCATGCGGGATTTTTTAGGTGCATGCGAATCCTTGATGGTATGCGAAGGAACTTTATACGTTCCATTACCCACATCCACCACGGTATTCAAGTCCACTTTTTTATCGTCCAATGCTACTAGGTAAGAGGCTACCTTAAAGGTAGAACCAGGGTCAGCCCCTTGCGCAATGGCATAGTTGAATTTTTCTCTATAAACTTCGCCATCTTTGGTAAAGTTGGCAATGGCACGAATCTCTCCGGTCTGAACCTCCATCAATACCACACAACCGTTATCGGCATTGCTGATCTGCAATTGCTTTTCCAAAGCACGTTGTGCCATATCCTGCATATTCACATCGATGGTTGCAATGATATCCGAACCATCTGTTGGAGCGATTTCCATCTCTCTGTTCACTGGGATCCAAACACCGCCCGCAATGCGTTGCATCAATTGCACCCCACTTTTTCCTTCGATGTAATCGCCATAAGCACCCTCAAGACCTACCCTAACCGTATCGCCTTTGGTGTTTTTGTAACCGATGGTACGAGCCGCAAGATTAGTAAAAGGCAAAATGCGCTTGTTCTCACGAACCGCGATCAAACTGCTAGAAAAGCGTTTTTTCTCTGATTTGAAATTCTTGAAAAGTGGAAACTTCTTCAAGTCCTTTAACTGCTGATGCGACACCGCACGCTTGATCAGCACATAGCGTTGTTTTTTGGCCCTTGCCTCTTTAAGTTGGGTCAGGTACTGTCTCGAAGAACGATCTCCGAAGTATTTCGCCAGGTTAATGGCCAAAGAATCCACCCGAGCATTGAAGACATCGTTATGCTCGGATGGAATGGCCATCGCATCAAACCTAATATCATATTCTGGCACCGAAGTAGCCAGCAAACTGCCATCATTAGAATAAATATTGCCACGGGCAGCCTCCACCACACGCTCGCGTATGGTCAAGCTATCCGCCATTTCACGCCATTGATCACCATCAACATATTGCAGGTGAAGCAACTTTCCAAAAACCAAAAGGGCACCAAATACCATCAGCCCGAACGCCAGGTATACCCTCATCAAAATGGTCTTCCTAATATTCATGTTTCTTGCTAATGTGACTATTTAACTTCTTTTACTATCTCCAGTTTTATTGGTGGCTCGGTACGCTCTTTCAACCCTAAGGTATCCGCACGCTTTGCTATTTCTGTCTGCGTGGTCAATTTCATCAACTCCGCATTCAATGATTTATAATCCCAACTCAATTCCTTCACTTCTCTTCCCAATTTATCGATCCGACGAACCGTATTCTCTGCCAAATGCCTGTTCGTGATATACAGCAGGCCTAACAAAGCAAGAAAAGCCACAAATGGCAAATTCTTGGCAACGAGATAAGTGGACAACCTTTGGGTAGAAAAAAAGCTCTTGAGGAAATTTTCGGTCTCTTCTACTTTTTCTTCTAAAGCATCCGACATCTCCTCCTGAACTTCTTCGCTCAGTTCCTTTTGTTTTATGGTATTCCTATTCGCCATCCCTATCCTATCTTTTCTGCAATCCTTAATTTTGCACTCCGTGCTCTGTTATTTCTTGCCAGCTCTTCGGCATTCGCTACGATCGCTTTGCGGCTGATCACCTTGAATGGCTTGATCTCATTTCCGAAGAAATCCTTCTCTACTTCCCCCTTAAACTTTCCTTTTGCCATAAAGTTCTTCACTAATCGGTCTTCCAACGAATGGTAGGACATGACCACCAATCTGCCATTCGGCTTCAAAACAGCTTCTGTCTGTAATAAGAACTCCTGCAAAGCCTCTAACTCCTTATTCACCTCAATACGCAAGGCCTGAAAAACCTGCGCATGGTATTTATGTTCTTTTCCTTTGGGAACCAACTTCTGGATCACCTGCTTCAATTCCGCTACCGTTTGGATCTCTTGGTTCAGCCTCGCTGTGACGATCACCTTCGCCAGGGATTTTGCATTCTGGATCTCCCCATACATCCCAAAAATCCGATGCAACTCTTCCTCCGGATAAGTATTCAATAGTTTTTTCGCATCCAGATCCGAAACCTGATCCATTCGCATATCAAGGTCCGCATCAAAACGGATGGAGAACCCACGGTCTGCCGCATCAAATTGATGTGATGAAACACCTAGATCGGCCAAGATCCCATCAACCTGCTTAACACCTTCTAAGCGCAGATAATTTTTTAAGAACTTGAAGTTCTGATGGATCAATTTGAACCTTGGATCATCCAACGCATTTTTAACCGCATCAGGATCTTGATCAAAGGCGTACAACCTACCGTTTTCGCCCAGATGTTTCAAGATTTCTTTGGAGTGGCCTCCGCCTCCAAACGTTACATCTACATAGGTACCGTTCGGATCAATTGCCAATGCATCGATGCACTCCTGCAACATGACAGGTACATGGTATCCAATTTCATTACTCATCGATACTTCCTCCGAAATCAAATCCACCCATTACCTCTTCTGCCAAGGACGCGAAATCTGCTTCATCCGCATCTCCCATCAATGCCTCGTATTCCTCTTTTGCCCAAACCTCGATCTTATCGAACGTACATTGCAAGAACACTTCGCCATGAATGTTTCCATATTCCAACAATGATTTTGGCAATAGGACACGTCCGGCAGCGTCCAAGGTCAATTCCGTAGCCCCACGCATAAATTGACGAATGAAGTTTCTGTTCTTCGCATTATACTGGTTCAGTTTAGATAGCTGGAACATCTTTTTGTTCCATTCTTCCTTGGTATAGATCACTAAATTTTTCTCAAATCCACGGTTCACCACTAGCCCTTCACGCTCTACATCAGGCAATTGCCTTTTGAGCGCGGCAGGGACCACCAATCTTCCCTTGGTGTCTAGCTTACATTCGAACTCGCCGATTAATGGATTCATTTATTTGACTTCTACGGTAATTTTAATGTAAAAGTATACACTTTCTCCCACAATCCCCCACAATGCCCCACAAAAAAGTTTTCCACATAGGCGTCCGCCTACAAAAACAGCCTTAAATAGGTCAAAAACAAGGGATTGTATTGAAACACAATAAATTAATGAATGTATCATAGGGATGTTTTTTAGGGTATTTTTGGGTTAAATGGCTTGGTATTAAGCAGTAAAATGGCAAAATGAAAGGTAATGTGGGGCAAAGTGGAGGACTATTAAGAATGCAGATTTTTGAAGCCTATTCGAGAGGTTTCCTTCGCTATAAATGCAAGGTGAAAGTAACCTAAAAGTATGTAAAATGTATGTTCGACATAGATTTACATACTAAAACCTTGCTTTAAGCATGCTTTAAGGGCGAATCTAGTTTGAAAATGCGGTTTTAGCATAGAAAACTACCCTATTATAATTCTTTATTCTCGGATAAATCAGATAATTTTGTAGCGCAAAAAAATAATACAGAACACATGCATAGAACACATACCTGTGGCGAATTAAGAATCACAGACTTGGGAAAAACGGTAACCCTTAGTGGGTGGGTACAGAAATCTCGTGACTTGGGCGGAATGACCTTTATCGATGTTCGTGATCGATATGGCATCACCCAATTGACCTTCAACAGTGAGGACGACGAGGCTTTACGTAGCCAAGCACGCGAATTGGGCCGTGAGTATGTGATCAAAGTGACAGGAACTGTAATTGAACGTTCCAGCAAGAACAGCAAAATCCCTACCGGAGAGATCGAAATAAAGGTGAGCAATTTGGAAATCCTGAACGAATCCAAGCTACCTCCTTTCACGATCGAGGATGAAACCGATGGAGGTGAAGATATCCGGATGAAATACCGTTATCTGGACATCCGTCGTAACCCGGTGAAGAATTCCTTGTTATTCCGTCATAAGGTAGCGCAAGAAGTAAGAAATTACCTTTCTTCCTTGGATTTCTGTGAGGTGGAAACTCCTTATTTAATCAAATCTACCCCTGAGGGTGCTAGAGACTTTATTGTTCCTTCCCGCATGAACCCAGGACAATTCTACGCGTTACCACAGTCGCCACAAACATTCAAACAATTATTGATGGTGGGTGGATTGGACAAATATTTCCAGATCGTAAAATGTTTCCGTGACGAGGACCTTCGTGCCGACAGACAGCCGGAGTTTACCCAGATCGACTGTGAAATGTCTTTTGTGGAACAAGAGGATATCCTGAATGTATTTGAAGGAATGACCCGTCATCTTTTGAAGAACATCCATGGGATCGAATTGGAGCAATTTCCACGTATGACTTTTGATGAGGCCATGCGTACCTATGGAAATGACAAGCCAGATATTCGTTTCGGCATGAAATTCGGCGAATTGAATGCGGTAGCACAACATAAGGATTTCGCCATTTTCAATAATGCGGAATTGGTGGTAGGTATCGCAGTTCCAGAAGCGGCATCTTATACCCGTAAACAGATCGATGAACTGACCGATTGGGTAAAACGTCCGCAGGTTGGTGCTTCGGGAATGGTTTATGTGAAATGTGAAGCGGATGGCTCTTTCAAATCTTCCGTTGATAAATTCTACGACCAATCGGATCTGGCTAAATGGGCAGAAGCGACCGGCGCAAAAGCTGGGGATCTGATCCTGGTATTATCTGGTCCTGCGAATAAAGTTAGAGCGCAGTTGAGTGCCTTGCGTATGGAATTGGGTAATCGTTTAGGATTGCGCAAGCCGGATGAATTTGCACCATTATGGGTAATTGATTTCCCATTATTGGAATGGGATGAGGATACCGAGCGCTATCACGCTATGCATCACCCATTTACTTCACCAAAGGTAGAAGACATGCCTTTGTTGGATACCGATCCTGGAAAAGTACGCGCAAATGCTTATGACTTGGTATTGAATGGAAATGAAATCGGAGGCGGTTCGATCCGTATCCATGATAAAGATATGCAAGCCTTGATGTTCAAGCATTTAGGATTTACGCCTGAGCAGGCACAGGACCAATTCGGTTTCTTGATGAATGCTTTCCAATACGGAGCTCCTCCACACGGTGGATTGGCCTTTGGATTGGATCGTTTGGTAGCTATCCTTGGTGGTCAAGAAACGATCCGTGATTTCATCGCTTTCCCGAAAAACAATTCTGGAAGGGATGTGATGATCGATGCGCCAGCTACCATCGCGAAAGAGCAATTGGACGAGTTGGGTTTGGGAATAAAATAGTAAAAGAATATATTTCTTTCTTATTCAAAAAGCTTAAATGGAAAATCCATTTAGGCTTTTTGATTTTTTAGCTGCATGAATATTAGCAGATTTTTTTTATATTTAAAATTGGCATCATACCTTTCATCTTTTATTTTTGCACGAAAGCTTAATCATCCCCTATGGCACAAACTATTGCTGATAAATTCCTTAAAGATAGCTTGGAGAAATCCTTTGATCTGAAACATCGTCAGATTATCAATACAGGAATTGATAAATATAATACCGCCTTTGAAAAAGGGAAAAGCAAATTTTTTGATCTGGAGAATTCGAAATTAAAGGCTAACCTGATCAAATGGAAAGCTATTGAAAATCTGGATAAATACCTATTGGATTTCGAGTCGAATTTTACGGCAAATGGTGGCAAGGTAATCTGGGCAAACGATGTGAAGGAAGCCCAAGAGGAGATCTGGCGCATCATGGAATACCATATTGCCCAATCGGTCATCAAATCAAAATCGATGGCTACCGAAGAAATCCACCTGAATGATTTTTTGGAGAAAAAAGGGATTGAGACGGTTGAAAGTGATCTAGGCGAATATATCATCCAACAATTAGGGCATAAACCCTATCACTTCGTGACTCCGGCGATGCACCTTAGTTTGGAAGATATCGCGAAGGTCTACCACGAGAAATTTGATATGTCCTTGGAATCTTCAGCAGAAGAATTGACCATGAAAACCCGTGAGATCATGCGGGAGAAATATACTAGCGCTGATATTGGTATCTCAGGTGCCAACTTTTTAGTGGCAGATACCGGCAGTATAGCGATCACGGAGAATGAAGGAAATGCCAGATTGACCACCACTTTTCCCAAAGTTCATATTGCGGTGGTTGGTATTGAAAAGGTATTGCCAAGCATCAATGACCTTGATTTATTTTGGCCATTATTGGCATCCCATGGAACTGGTCAGAACCTGACCGTTTATAATACTTTATTATCAGGTCCTAAAAAAGGAACCGAAAGAGACGGACCAGAGGAGATGTATGTGATCCTTTTGGACAATGGTCGGACCAATGTATTGGAGCAGAAGGACCAGCGCCAAGGCTTATATTGTATACGTTGTGGTGCTTGTTTGAATGTTTGTCCGATCTATCAGAACATTGGTGGCCATACCTATGAAACCACTTACCAGGGACCTATTGGTTCATTGATCTCTCCACACCTGAACGGCATGAAGGAATTCAAGCATTTGAGTTATGCTTCTTCGCTGTGTGGAAAGTGTACAGAGGTTTGTCCGGTGGGAATCGATATCCAAAAGATGTTGTTGTTGAACCGCAGGGATTCTGTTCAGGAAGGCTTAGCTGCTCCGATGGAGGTTAGAGGCTGGAAGATGTTCACTTGGGCGATCCAAAAAAGAAAATGGATTGATTTCTTTGGTGGAAAGATGAAGAATTTCTTTGTGCGTAATTTTTTCAAGAAAGCTTGGGGGGATCAGCGGGAACTGCCAAAGATTGCAGATAAATCCTTTGCGCAGCAATGGAAGGAAAAACAGAAGCACGAGAAGTAAAAAGGGGGGTTGCTAAGATTTACGTCATTGCGAGGAGGCACGACGAAGCAATCTTTGGACTTTGTCATCCTGAATGCCCTTTGTCATCCTGAGCATCGTCGAAGGATCTGTACGGGTACTAACGAACAGATGCTTCGACTGCGCTCAGCATGACATGTTTGAAGATTGCTTCGTATCTCGCAATGACGAGGGGAGAAAGATTGCTGCGTTCCTCGCAATGACGAGATGAAAGATTGCTTCGTTCCTCGCAATGACGCTGGCCCTCGCAATGACTGTCCCCCACCCAATGACAGCCTGCTAAGGTGTATCATCTCTCATCTATCATCTATCATCTCTCCTCTACAACCTACCTCCCGGTATCCATCAAAGACTTACTATTCTCTGCCATCCTGATAAACTCTGCCCTATAACCTTCATCATCTTTTCCTTTGGCAGCTTTTGCTCTAGCGATCAAACTTGGAAAACTCGCTTTTTGTTTAAATTCTGAATTACGAATCAACATCCCAAACTCCGCAACTGCGGTTGCAAACCTAAAATCTTCACTTGCTGCATCAATTCCAACAGCTTTATCCGACACCACCACTTGCTGCAATTTGCTCACCTCACTTTTCGGATCCTTATACCTGAACTTCACCGTAGCCAATTCGCCATTCAAAGCACCTGCTTTAGATTTTCCATTCTCCTGATATTTCAACGGATCAACTGTTCCAATAGCCGAGCTCTTCACCCCTACCGGAACAATCTCATAGATCGCAGTGACCGCATGCCCAACTCCCATATCTCCGCCCAATTTCTGGTCATTATTAAAATCTTCAGCGGCCAATAACCTATTCTCATACCCCACCAATCGGTAAGCCTGCACATAAGCCGGATTGAATTCCACTTGGATCTTCACATCCTTCGCCACCGTGAACATCGTTCCACCAAATTCTGTGACCATGGCTTTTCTCGCTTCCGCAATATTATCAATGTACGCATAGTTACCATGACCTTTATTCGCCAAGATCTCCATCTTACTATCCTTCAGGTTTCCCATACCATAGCCCAGAACGGTTAAATGCACACCACTCTCCCGCTCCCTGCTGATCAGGCTTTCCATATCCTCATCCGATGAAGCTCCCACATTGAAATCCCCATCAGTTGCCAACACAATACGGTTATTTCCATTCTTCAGGAAATTTTCCCGCGCTATATTATAGGCCATCTTAATTCCCGCGCCACCAGCGGTTGAACCACCAGCTTCCAATTCATCGATCGCATTCTTAATGGTCATCTTCTGATCACCAGCAGTACTTTTCAATTTCAACCCAGCTGAACCCGCGTAGGTTACAATGGCTACCTTATCCTCTGGTCTTAATTGATCCACCAATAATTTCAGGGATGATTTCACCAATGGCAAACGATTATGTCCAAACATAGAACCAGACACATCGATCAGGAACACAAAATTGGAAGGTGGCAATTTTTCTGTCGGCATATTTTTAGCTTTAAGTGCTATACGCATCAGTTTATGCTCCTTATTCCATGGCGAAGTCGCCAACTCGGTAAAAATCTTTACCGGGTCTCCATTGGTTGGGGCAGGCAGATTATATTGAAAATAGTTGATCATCTCCTCCACACGTACCGCATCTTTCGGCGGCAGAGTTCCAGAATTGATCATCCTACGTACATTACTGTATGATGCGGCATCCACATCTACCGCAAAAGTGGATAATGCTTCCTTCAACGGTGAAATAAACTTATTCTCATCAATGTTTTGATAGGATTCTGATTGCACAGGACTTGGAATACCTCGAACCATCATCCCGGGATGGTGGGATGCCACAACTGCCCCTACACGTTTTTGCGCTTTCACCTGCCCATATCCCACGACTGTTACTTCGTCTAATTGCATAGAACTCGCATCCATAAAAACCTCTAAATTCAATTTCTTGGCGATTTTTACGGTCTTGGTTTCAAATCCTAGGTAGGAAAACTCCAATACATCCCCTTTATCTGCCTGGATCTTAAAATACCCGTTCTTATCCGAGGTAGTGGCAAGGTTTTTTCCTTTTACCATAATCTGCACCCCAACAATGGGCTGTTTATTCGAATTATCCTTCACATAGCCGGTAATTTCGGCTGCAATGGCTTGGCTCATACCTCCTAGGGCAAACAGCAAAGCGAAAACATATAGTAATCTTTTCATAGCGCGTTGATTTTTGACAAGGGATGCAGAAAAAAACAAATTTCCATAAACGAGAAAAAAAAATTAATTTTCAGCTTTTATAAAGCCGTAGCATTTTGTCGAAACAGACCAACCATACCGATGAGGAACTGCTCCAAGCCTATCTGCAAGCTGGAGATCTTACCTATTTAGGTGAGCTGTTTCAACGGCACAGCGAAATGCTATACTATGTATGCCTCCGATACTTCAAAGAACCGGAAAGAAGCCGGGATGCCGTTATGCAGATTTTCGAAGAACTGATCGAAAAGGTAAAGAAACAGGATATCCAAGATTTTCCACGTTGGTTATATGTTGTTGGCAAGAACCATTGCCTGATGGCCCTGCGTTCTGCAAAAAATAAAATGGAAATTGTTACAGACAGTTTTGTGGAATTTGGGGTAAACCTGCATCAGGAGGAAAACTATCAGGACAAGGAAGAGCAACTTTCCCAATTGGAACGTTGTATCGAGGTGCTGATCGATAAACAAAAACAGAGTATACAACTCTTCTTTATAGAACAGAAGTGCTATAAAGAGGTTTCAGAAATAACAGGCTACAGCTTGAATGATGTTAAGAGTTATATTCAGAACGGGAAGCGCAATCTGAAGAACTGCATGGAAAGGAGTGGAAATGAATAATCATTTTGATATTGCTTATTTAAGGAAATATGTAAACGGGGAACTGAGTCCTTCGGAGATGTATGCCCTTGAAAAGGCATCCCATCAGGATGAATTCTTGATGGACATCATCCTTGGTTTGGAGCAGGAGAAGGCATTGGGCGAATCTGAATTGCTGGATAAAAAGGATCTTGATTCTGCTATTTACGAACGTACGCATCCAAAGAGGATCCGTAAAATGGGCTATTTACGTTGGATATCTATTGCAGCTGCCTTGGTATTGGCATTTGGGATTGGTCTTACCTGGTATCTAAATCGTGATGTGGAGCAGGAAACAATGGAGGAAAGCATTGCCACGGCAGATCAGGCGGCACCGATGGATAGCCCTACGAATGTAGCTCCGATAGATAGTTTGGCGGATGAATTGTTCGAGCCTGAACAGGAAATAGCCATGCTGGAAAAGAAAGCGCCTCAACACCGGGCATCTAAAGATGCTGTTGTAGAAATTCAGCGGCCGAAATTGAGATTTCCAGATGCACAAGTGGCTACAGAAGCAGATCGGATGGGTTTTGGAAGATGGCGGGATACGTCTTATGATTTCCGGAATGAGGATATGATTGTGGATAATAGGGTTGCAGGAAGAGTTTCGGGGGTACAAACTGAAAATCAAATTGTTATCCGGGGAATCAATAGTATGGCGAAGAAGGAAACTATTACTGGAGCTGTTGCGCGGGTTGGTTCTGCCCAGGACAAAAAGACCATCGTAACGGGATTGGTGTTGGATCAGGTTTCAGGGAGACCATTGGATCATGTGACGGTTAGGGATGTTCAAACGAATGAAATTGCCATTACAGATTCTTCTGGTCAATATATTATGCCTTTGTCGGCAAATAGCCAAGAATTGGAATTGATTTCTTTAGGATATGAGAGTAAGCGTATAATCGCAAGTAATAATAAGGTGGTACAGCTGGCCCCATCGAATCATAGTTTGGATGAGGTTGTTGTTGTTGGAGTAAGTGGTAGAGCGAGAAAAACAAAATCAGAGCCTTTGGCGGGTTGGTCGGCTTTTAGGAAATACCTAGAGGATCAGACTGGTCAATCTTTATTGGGTAAAGGAACTGTGACCTTGGTGTTTGATGTTTCTAATGCGGGAAGGCCGGTGGAGATACAGGTTAAGAAATCTAGTAATACGGTGTTGAACCAAAGGGCTATTCAGATTATTTCGAACGGCCCGGATTGGAGCTTGGGTAATGATGGGAAGAAGGTAGAGGTTAAGGTAGAGTTTAGGTAGTTTTTCGCGTCATTGCGAGGAACGAAGCAATCTTTAGCCATGTCATGGTGAGCGTAGTCGAACCATCTGGTACAGATCCTTCGACTTCGCTCAGGATGACATAGGGCGCCGCATATCGAAAGATTGCTTCGTCGTGCCTCCTCGCAATGACGTATAGTTCCTCGCAATGACGCGGAAAACTATACATGCATCCTTGCCAATGGCGCTATATCCTGCCCTACAAAATCCTTTTTCAAAAACTTCTGATAACCCGCTATCGCAATCATTGCTGCATTATCCGTACAATACTCAAACTTCGGAATAAACACCTTCCAACCATACTTCTCACCCATTTCCAACAACCCCTTCCTCAACCCCGAATTCGCAGAAACACCACCCGCAATAGCAATCTCCTTCACTCCTGTTTCCTTCGCCGCCTTCTTCAATTTATTCAACAAAATAGAAACAATCCTACTCTGCACCGAGGCACATAGATCATCCATTCGCTCCTCCAAAAATCGAGGATCCTTCTTCAACTCTCCCTGCACCAAATAAAGTATCGCCGTCTTCAAACCCGAAAAACTAAAGTTCAAGTCCGGAATCTGAGGCTCCGGTAATTTAAAAGCCTCTGGATTTCCATTTTGTGCATGTTTATCGATCAATGGTCCACCGGGATAAGGCAGATCCAATATCTTTGCTGTTTTATCAAAAGCTTCTCCAGCAGCATCATCCAGGGTCTCCCCCAACAATTCCATTTCAAAATAATCCTTCACCAGCACGATCTGCGTATGTCCACCAGAAACCGTTAAACATAAGAACGGAAAATTAGGTTTAGGATCATCAATAAAATGCGCTAGAATATGTGCCTGCATATGGTTCACTTCGATCAAAGGAATATTCATCGCCAAGGCAAAAGACTTCGAAAAGGAGGTTCCTACCAATAAAGAGCCTAAAAGTCCAGGTCCACGCGTAAATGCTACTGCATCTATCTCATTTTTATGTATTTTTGCCTCAGCAATAGCTTGATCTACCGTAGGGATGATATTCTGCTGATGTGCTCGGGAGGCTAACTCCGGAACCACACCACCATATTTCGCATGTACTGCTTGACCAGCTATAATATTTGCCTTAATTTCGCCGTCTATACAAATAGAGGCCGAAGTTTCATCACATGAAGATTCTATTCCGAGTATGATGGCCATTTTGAGAGAGTAATTTAAATAAAGTACAAAAGTATCAAAAAAATACTGAAAATAACGTTGATTTGCCTGCTCAGCATCCTTGCATTGCTGTCGATCGTGTTATTCTCGCTACAGTTCTCTTCCGTGCAGACCTATGTGAGCCATAAGGTCGCCAATTACCTGTCCAAAGAGTTAAAAGCTGATGTTAAGGTGGAACGTGTATATTTCCGACCATTTTCAGAACTCACCCTTACTGGATTTCAGATTTCCGATCAATCGGGCAAAGCATTGCTTTCTGCCAAAGAACTGCATGCCAACCTCATGCTGCGCAAGATTTTGGAAAACAAGATTACCATTGAGGAAATCAGTATCGAGGAAGCAAAAGCCAACCTGCATTTCTATAAAGACAGTTCTAATTTTAAGTTTTTGGTCGATTATTTCGCCCCCAAGAAAAAGAAAGAAGGAAAACAGAGCAAGCCTTTGCAACTGCAACTGGATAATATTGTGCTCAAGAACAACCAGATCAAACTGGTCAACCATCGATTCAAACACCTTAACCGAGGTGTTGATTTTTCCGATCTGGACATCATCAACCTTTCTGGCGCAATCAATGAGATCAAATTTGATACCCTAGGTTTTGAGGCTAACTTAAGGGCATTAACGCTTAAAGAAAAATCAGGTTTTCACCTGAGGGAACTCACTGCGCAGACGAAGATCAGCTCCACTTCCATGGAATTTGATGATCTGAAACTCATCAGCAACAACTCCTCCTTAAGCCGCTATTTAAAATTCACTTATTCGAAATTCGCTGATTTCGGCGATTTCATCAATAAGGTGCAGATTGAAAGCACCTTGGAAGATGTTTTTGTGGATTCCAGGGATATAGAATATTTCGCACCTGACCTGAAGTTCGTCAAGTTCAAAACCCATGTCATCCAGGCTAAGGTGGATGGAACCGTAGCGGAATTATACGCCAGCGATGCCCATCTTAAAACCGGAAAGGAAACGGAACTAAAGGGCGATTTCAGTATCAAGGGTTTACCCGACATCAACAGGACCATTTTTGATTTTGACCTGGAAAAACTGAACAGTTCAGCCAAGGATGTGGAACTCTTGGTTCCTCAATTGGCCAACCGTTCCGCTTTCAAGCTACCTGAACAATTACATGCCTTAGGACATCTACAGTTTGCCGGAACTTTCAAAGGGCTTTACAACCTTTTTGATGTGGAAGGTAACTTCCAAACTGCCTTAGGCGATATCATTGCCAAGACAAACATCAACCTCAAGCAAGGCATACAATATCAAGGTCAACTCCAAAGCCCGGATTTTCAATTAGGTAAACTTTTGGGGTCTAATAGCTTGAGACAAACCGGAATGGATTTCGATTTTCAAGGTAAAGGTCTGGAATTGGATCAATTGGAACTGAATCTGGCAGGAGATCTAAAAAACTTCCAGTTTGAGAATTACCAATATGATAGCCTATTCGTCAATGCGACCTTAGCGAACAGCATTATCCAGGCCGTTGGGGATATTAAAGATCCCCAGATCAGGTTGAGTTACGATGCTTCTATAGACCTTCAGCAACCTCAAATTGCTTACGACATTTACGCTGATATTGAGCAGGTCAACCTGAAGAAAATGGGCGTGGTTAAAAAAGACAGTATCCTGATCTATAATACCAGCATCCACACCCAATTAAAAGGAAACAACCTGAACAATCTGGTGGGCGATCTTTATAGCGACCAGATCAATATGGAAACCAGCAAGGGCGAGTTTTCCATCAATGATGTTTATTTTTCGGCACAGGGTAATGAAAAGGACAGGCTTTTCAGTTTGAAGTCCAATGTGGCGGATGCGGAGATGCGCGGCTTGATCGATCTGAATACCATTGTTCCCTATTTTAAAGCTTTGGCGATGCGCTATGCACCAGCAATCGGCTTCGATCTGGAACCTTATAACCCCCAGATATTTGATCTGGAGTTCAATATCAAATCCTTTGAACCTGTTTCCGCTTTCTTGGATCCCAACCTGACCTTAGAAGATGGTGCTTATTTAGAAGCCCATTTTTCTTCGAAGGATTATACCGCTAAATTCCATGCTTTTAGCCCTTTGGTCAAATACAAAGGTATCAACCTGCAAAACCTAAATCTGCAGGAAAATGCGGATCAAGAGGCCTTTTCTCTTGACCTCAAGGCAGATCGGCTATTTTTAAATGATAGTCTATATGTAAATAATATCGAGATCAACAATGTACTGGCAAAAGACAGCCTGATGTTCTCGGTCAATGCGGCAAATGAAACCGATCTAAATTACCTGCGATTGAATGGGAATATCCATTTTGCGCATAACAAACCCGCATACATCAAGTTCAATGAATCGACCATTGTGGTCAATAATGATCCTTGGGAATTCAACAAAGATGCAGAAATGCGTGTTTCTAAGGGGAAATTTTACCTGCAGAACCTGAAGGCCAGCCAGGGCAAGCAATTGTTGACATTTAACGGGGTATTGTCCAATGAGGATGATAAATTGGATGTGGCTTTCAACCATTTCAACCTAAATTCCTTGGAAAGTATTCTGGCGCCTATGGGAATTCAGTTAAGTGGAGAGCTGAACGGTAATATTGAAGTGAATTCTATTTTCAGAAAACCATATCTATCTGCGGATGTAAGTACTACCCCGCTAGTATATAATAAAATCCCCATCGGGCATTTGAAATTATTGGCGGATTATGTACCGGAATCCAAAGTAGCGAACTTAGATCTCCAATTATTGGATGAACTGAACCGAGGGCTTACATTGAAAGGAACCTATCAAGTGGATGAGGGTGATCAGGAATTAAATCTGAAGGGCGGTCTTAAGGAAGCAGAATTGATTTTGCTGCAACCTTTTGTCCGCAACCTGGCTTCTAATCTGGAAGGCAGGATCAATGCAGATATCCAGATCAATGGCACCCTGAAGAATCCATTGTTCAACGGAACGGCCAAGATTCAGAATGCATCGTTCAATGTGAATTACCTGAAAACGGCGTATAACTTCAGTAACCAAACGGCATTGGTAGACAAGAACAACATTATTTTGGATAATTTGACCTTCACGGATACCAAAGGGCATCAAGCGGTAGCGAATGGGAAGATCGATCTGAATAAATTAAACAATCCTTATATTGATGTGGATGTGGCCACCAATAATGTCATGATTTTGAACACCACTTTCAAGGACAATAACCTTTACTATGGGACTGCCTTTGCTACGGGGAACTTTTTGTTCAAGGGACAGACCTCTGCTATCGACATCAATATCAAAGCAAGATCCGAGGCCAATACAGTCATCAGTATACCGTTTAACACAGCGATGACGGTATCTGACAGCGATTTCATCTATTTTGTGAGTAAGGATTCCAGTGAAAATAAAGAGAATGCTTCCAGGTACTTCCTGAAGGGCATGACCATGAACATGGACCTGGTGCTGACCCCCGATGCGGAAGTGAACCTACAGACGGATCTTGGTTCTCTGAAAGGGACAGGTAATGGGGAAATCACCTTGAAAGTATCGAGTTTGGGGGATTTTGAGATGTTCGGAGATTATACCGTAAGTTCTGGAAAATTCCATTTTACGGCGCAGGATTTTATCAACAAATACTTTGACATCAAACAAGGGGGAACCATCCGTTGGACGGGCTCTCCGTCTGGAGCAACAATTAACTTGGTGGCACTCTATCAACAGAGAACATCGATCGGCGATCTGTATAATGCAGCAGGGCGAGCTGGGCAGGATGAACGCGTGTTGGCACAAGCTGATATGAACATCAAAGGTACGCTAAGCCAACCAGATGTTACTTTCGACTTGAATTTCCCGCAAAACCCTTATGTAAAGGATGAATTGCAGGCTTATCTAAGCGATGCGAACAATGTGAACCAACAGGCCTTGAGTCTGATCATCCGAAGAAGTTTTACGGCAAGTTCTTCCAATGATGTTGGTCGGGAGGTGAACAACACCTTATTGTCTGCCGGAACGGAGATCGCCTTCAATCAGCTTAATAATATTTTAGCGCAATCCTTGAATATTAATTTCTTGGATTTTAATATCCGTTCTTTCAATGATGCCTCAGCTTCCTTTAGGTTCTTCAATGATCGCTTGGTATTGACGGGTGGTATTGTGGACCGCAGGAACATACAGACCACCGATCTTACTTTTTTCTCCAATGAGGTAGCTACGGATGCGGAGTTGACTTATAGGGTGCGTAGGGATGGAAGTTTAGTCTTCCGGGCTTACAATCGTTTAAATACGAGGAATATTTTATTTACACCGACGGATGATTATATCAACGCGGTAGGATTGGTGTATCGGCAGGAATTCAATACCCTTGGAGAATTCTGGCGCCGGATGTGGACTTTCAAAACAAAACAGGATAGTATCAAACCTTTTTCTTTGCCAAGGCAGGATTCGGTAAAGCATAACCTTAATCCATTTTAATTGGCTATCCGTTTGTTGATCTTCTAGTAAACTTTAGTTTTTATTAAATAAATGGAATAAGGACACCCATTCCTGATCTAGGGAACCGGTAAATTCAGGCTGCTTGGCCCGGTTGTACCAATACCTGGCATTCCATAGATCGCCCTCCACCCGATGCAAATAAGCATGTAGATGTGCAGAAGGCAAATCCGTGAGTTGATCGACCAAGTCATGAGCAGTTTTCCAATCGCCCTTTGCATCATACCAAAGGGATTTTAGATGAATAGACCAGGATGGATCGGGATGATTTTCTTTTAATGAGGCTTTGAATTCTTGAATAGTCATGGTTGAAATTAATCAATTATTTCGAGTACTAATAAAAAAATGGCTAGCCTGGAGGACTAGCCATTTCTTTTGTGTCTATTTAAATTTACTTGCCAACGCTGCAAGTTTACTAGCAATATCGGTTTCGGGCTCAGACTCTCTCCTTCCCTGGTTTCCTTTGCCATGCGGCCTGTTACCCTGCTCTCGTTTCCCTTGATCTGATTTTCCAGTCTCCCGGTAATCCGAACGCTTTCTTTGGCCTTTATCTTCTGTTTTCATGCTTAGGCTGATTCGGTTCCGGCGTTCATCTACCTCCGTCACCTGCACCATCACCTGTTGTTGCACTTTGACTACTTCATGTGGATCGGAAACATAATGATTCGCTAATTGACTTAAATGTACTAATCCATCTTGGTGAACACCTATATCCACAAAAGCGCCAAAGTTTGTGATATTCGTTACGATTCCTGGCAGTTTCATGCCCACCTTCAAATCGCTGATTTTATTCACACCTTCCGTAAAGGAAAAGGATTCAAATTTCTCCCGTGGATCCAATCCTGGTTTTGCCAACTCGGCCATGATATCAGTCAGGGTTGGCAATCCCACTTCCTCGGACGTATAGTTTCTTAAGTTTACCTGTTTTCTCAGGCTATCATCCTTCATCAGATCTTCGATAGAAACCTTTAGATCTTTTGCCATCTGCTCCACCAACGCATATCGCTCCGGGTGTACTGCGGAAGCATCCAAAGGATGCGCTGCATTTCGGATACGGAGGAAGCCTGCTGCCTGTTCAAAGGCTTTATCGCCCAGTCTAGGCACTTTCTTCAACTCCCGACGAGATTTGAACGGTCCATTTTCCTTACGATAATTGACGATCTGTTGAGCCAATGCTGGTCCTAATCCTGAGATATAGGCAAGAATCTGTTTGGAAGCGGTATTCAACTCTACTCCAACTGCATTCACACAGGAAATCACGGTATCATCTAATGCATTCTGTAATTTACCTTGGTCTACATCATGTTGATATTGACCTACTCCAATGGATTTTGGATCGATCTTCACCAATTCGGCCAATGGATCCATCAATCTTCTACCGATGGAAACTGCACCCCGAACGGTAACATCATAATCGGGAAACTCTTCCCTTGCGGTTTCTGAAGCCGAATAAATCGAAGCTCCACTTTCGTTCACCATCACCACCGTCACATTCGACAATTGTAATTTGCGGACAAAATCTTCTGTTTCACGGCCAGCTGTACCATTGCCAATTGCAATAGCTTCCACATCGTATTTAGCAACTAAATGCTTGATGGTTTTCTCGGCCTCTGCCATTCCTCCGGCGCCATTGTGTGGGAAGATCGCCGTGTTCTCCAATAAATTCCCTTGGGCATCAAGGACCACGGTTTTACATCCCGTACGGAAACCTGGATCAATCGCCAATAAGCGTTTCTGACCAAGTGGTGCCGCCAATAGCAATTGGCGAACATTATCTGCAAAAACCTTGATCGCTTCTTCATCTGCACGTTGGCGAGTCAATACGCGAACCTCCGTTTCCATGGATGGTTTCAGCAAACGCTTATAGCTATCCAATAGCGCAAGTTCAACCTGCTCGCTGGAACTGTTCTTGGCTTTGATATATTGTTTTTCGATACCCGGAAGCACTTGTTCCTCTTCCACGTCCACATCCAGGTACAATAATTCTTCTTTTTCGCCCCTACGCATCGCTAATACCCGATGGGATGGTGCATCTTTTAGTGATTCAGACCACTCGAAATAGTCCTTGTATTTAAGGGCTGCCTCCTCTTTTCCTGGCACCACCCTAGAAACAAATTTCCCTTTTTCCATCAGGATCTTTCTTGCATGAGATCGAACTTCTGCATCCTCTGCAATCTGTTCCGCTAGAATATCTCTTGCTCCTGCCAATGCTTCCTCCAGGTTGTTCACCCCTTTTTCCGCATCGATATAGTCTGCAGCTGCTTCGTCAAGATCGATCTTATCCTGTGCTAATAGAATATCAGCCAATGGCTGTAATCCTTTCTCGCGCGCCATGGAAGCCCGAGTACGACGTTTTGGCTTGTATGGAAGGTAAATATCCTCCAGAATGGCCATGGTCTCGGCTGTTTTCACCTGCTCCTCTAAAGCAGGGGTCAATTTCCCTTGATCACTAATGGATTTTAAGACAGCTTCCTTGCGTTTATCCAGATCGCGTAATTGCTGAATACGATCTCTGATCGCCGCAATCTGCACCTCATCCAAACTTCCGGTAACCTCTTTACGGTATCTTGCAATAAAAGGAATGGTAGCACCTTCATCCAATAGAGCCAATGTACTGTTTACTTGCTTTTCGCTAAGCGCTAGCTCTTGCGATACGATAAACTCGTGGGATGTACTCATAATCAAATGTTATAGAAAAAATAAGCTGTTGAAGAACATCAACAGCTTAAGGTTTTATGCTTAAATATTGTTAGGCGTTTTTAGATGGATTTTCATCTGAAGAAGTTTTATCTTCTTCATTTTGTGTTTGGTCAGCAGATGGTTGATCTTCTGTAGCTGCCGTTTGGTCTACTTCTTTATTATCTTCAAAATGGTCGTTATAACCATAGCTGTAATAATCATCCTGTGTTGGGGTTGCATAAGGTTGATGGGTATATGTCCCGGCAGGAGCAGAAAAATGTGGAGTTTTCTTTTCTTTTACCTCTCCATTTTCTGTCTGATCAGTACCTTGATTTGCTAAAGCCTCATCATTTTGGTAATTCGTAGATGTTTTTTGCTGCTCAGGTTCGGTTTCGATATTTGCTTTTACATCATCAATTTCCTTTTCAAAGTTATTGATCTGATCGGAAATCTCTCTTTTGATGCCTTCGGAAGCATCTTTAAATTCGCGTATACCTCTTCCCAGTCCTCTCGCCAATTCAGGTAGTTTTTTCCCTCCGAACAACAACAACGCCACAATCAGGATCAACACCATCTCTTGGGTACCTATATTCAAAAACGCTAAATTCATTTCTTTTAAAAATTGTTAATAGAGCTAAGGTAAGTGTATTATTTTTTTTCGCCAACTGTTATCTGTAAATATTTAGACACAAAAAGTTAACAAGCCTGCTACAATGTTTGAAGTTAAACTTTGTACATTTGCCCATTCCAACCCGATTTGATATGTTCAATTATTACAAATCCAACAAAATGTACTACCTCAGCAGCATGGCATTAGCCGGACCTGTTGTGATTTCCCAATTGGGCCATACCTTGGTCCAAACAGCGGATACCATTATTGTTGGCCATTTTGCCGGTACGATTTCATTAGCTGCTGTTTCTCTGGTACATTCTGTTTTTATGGTAGTTCTGGTGATAGGCCTTGGTATTGCCTTTGGATTAACACCTCTGATCGCGCAGGAAAATGGACGCGGGAACTATCAGGAATGTGCCAAATTGCTTTCCAACAGTTTTTGGTTGAACATCATTTCGGCTCTCCTGCTGTTCTTGTTGGTTTATTTCGGATCGATGTATGCCATGCAACATGCTGACCAAGATCCGCTGGTGGTTGAAACCGCCAAACCTTATCTTCTGATCCTGAGCTTATCCATATTACCTTTGATGCTGTTCAATACCTTTAAGCAATTTGCCGAAGGATTGGGTTTTACCAAGCAGGCTATGAACATTACCATTTGGGGAAATGTACTGAACGTGCTCTTGGCAATTGTGCTGGTGAAAGGGATGTTTGGCATTAAGCCAATGGGCGTTGTTGGTGTGGGTATTGCCACCTTGGTGGACCGTATCCTGATGATGGCTGTTATGGCATGGTATGTTTTGAATTCATCGAATTTCAAACGGTATATCCAGCATTTTTCGGTAAAGTTCATTGATGTGCATCGTATGAAAAACATCCTGAAGATTGGTGCTCCGGTTGCTATGCAGTATGTTTTTGAGATTGGCGCTTTTGCTGCGGCGGCTTTGATCGCAGGGATGATCGGGGCAGTGGAACAGGCAGCACATCAAACCGCAATTACGCTTGCTGCGATGACTTATATGATGGCCAGTGGAATTGCTTCAGCAGCCACCATTAAGGTTGGGAATAGTTTTGGAAACAAGAACTTTTTTAGGTTGAGGAAGTTTGCAACGGTTTCCTATCATTTGGTGATTGTCTTTATGATAATATGCGCCTTGATATTTGCGGTGTTTAATCAATACCTTCCTTATATTATTTCAACGGATCTGGCGGTTATTGCTTTGGCTGGCCCTCTATTGATCATTGCAGGTGGATTCCAATTGTTTGATGGAACGCAGGTGGTTGGATTGGGTGTTTTGCGGGGTATGGGCGATGTGAATATCCCTACTTTTATAACGTTTGTGGCGTATTGGGTGGTGGGTATACCGGTGGCTTATCTGTTGGGGATTTATTGGAATGTGGGGGTTAAAGGGATTTGGTATGGTTTGACATTGGGATTGCTGACCTCTTCGGTTTTGCTGTTTTGGAGGTATCAGTATGTGGTGAAAAGGAAGTTAATTGAGGTGGGTGCCTAAAGACATTGTAAGGTACTCCGTCATTGCGAGGAGGTACGAAGAAGCAATCTTTGGACTTTGTCATCCTGAGCGTAGTCTTTGTCATCCTGAGCGTAGTCGAAGGATCTGTACGGGTACTAACGAACAGATGCTTCGACGCTGCTCAGCATGACCTGCGGAAAGATTGCTTCGTTCCTTGCAATGACGGGAAAGTCGCAATGACGAGATAGTTGCCGAGATAGTCGCAACAACTAAAAACCTACACCGTCCTTTCTGCGTCCCAGTTTTCTAAGTAATCAGCCACTCTGCGGATAAAACTTCCACCTAAAGCGCCATCGATTACCCTATGGTCATAAGACATCGAGATATACATCATA
Organism: Sphingobacterium sp. 1.A.4; assembly: GCF_002734245.1. NCBI lineage: Bacteria > Pseudomonadati > Bacteroidota > Sphingobacteriia > Sphingobacteriales > Sphingobacteriaceae > Sphingobacterium > Sphingobacterium sp. 1.A.4. Next base: position 59,832 of record NZ_PEAZ01000063.1, on the reverse strand, counting down.
TGCCTTACAGCAATAACATCACCATATTCAGTCTCCAACACAGCCGGTTTCTTTTTAATAGTTCCTACAGCTAAAATCGCTGCCTGTGGCTGGTTGATAATAGGCATGCCCAAAATATTTCCGAACGCACCGATATTCGTAAATGTAAAAGTACCTCCCTGTGTATCATCCGGCTTCAGCTTATTACCCCTCGCACGATTTGCCAAATCATTTACCGATTTTGAAATCCCCGAAAGACTCAACTGATCCACATTTTTAATCACAGGAACAATCAGATTTCCACTTGGCAAAGCCGCCGCCATACCAATATTGATGTTTTTCTTGCGAATAATATTATATCCATCCACTGAAACATTCACCATCGGGAAATCTTTAATAGCTTTCGCGATCGCTTCAATGATCAATGGTGTAAAGGTGATGTTCTCCCCTTCTGCTTTTTTATAAGCGTCCTTGATTTTATTTCTCCAGTTCACCAGATTCGTTACATCCGCTTCCACCACTGAAAATACATGTGGCGAAGTCTTCACACTGCTCACCATATGATCTGCGATCAAACGACGCATTCTATCCATTTCAATGATCTCGTCTGATCCGGAGCTCTTCACTACCTGAGCCGGACTCGTCACAGCTTGACCTACATTAGTTGTACCAGAAGATGCTTTAACTTCTGAACCAGCAGATGATGAAGCTACCGAGCTTCTAGACTCAGTAATTGAAGACCCCATAGTTGGAGAAGCTGAATCAACTTTAGGTATATGGTTACTTCCTGCCTTTTGCTGGATATAGTTTAAAACATCTTGTTTCGTCACTCGGCCTTCTGCACCAGTACCAGTAATTCCATCCAGCTCCTGTTGAGAAATACCCTCCTGTTGAGCAATATTCCTAACCAATGGGGAATAAAAACGAATACCAGAACTCCCAGCTTCCGAAACTTGGTTATGATCTTCAGCAGCACGGCTATCCACCTGATCCATTCCAGGAATTTCTGTCGATGCTTCAGGAGCATCATCCATTCCTTCCTGATCAGCAGATTCTTCCGTATGTTCCGCTTGTTTTTCTTCTATGTTTTGCTCGGAATTATTCAAGTTTTCATCCTGAACATTCCCTGAATTTTCAGCATCATCATCGCCATCAACCTCGATCAATGCAATAACATCGCCTACCTGGATTACCTGATTTTCTTCAAACAATCTTTCCTTTAGGATACCAGCAACCGGAGATGGCACTTCGGAATCCACTTTATCCGTCGCGATCTCAGCGACAGCATCATCTTCCTCGATGCGCTCTCCAACCTGAATCACCCATTTTGTCAACGTAGCTTCTGATACGCTTTCTCCCATCTTAGGAAGTAAAAGTTTATATATAGCCATCTATTTTTTATTTGGATTGTTAGTCCACTAAGTTACTTATTAAAAGTTGAAACTCAAGGAAACAAAATATAATCGTTTGAATAAAAACCTACAAAAAATATAATTCTGTTAATCGCCCTTCTCTTGTCGATATAAATTCCATAACATCAGGAAGGCTTGCGCGGTTGCCCGTTCAATATTGATGTGCCGATCCCCATGAAAACGGAACAATTTAGTTTGCACCTCCTGCTTACCCGCTACAGCAATCCACACGGTACCTACAGGCTTTTCCTCCGAGCCACCTCCAGGCCCTGCAATTCCCGTAGTGGCCACTGCATAACTCGTGCCGAGACGTTCCTTTGCCCCTTTCGCCATCTCCACAGCCGTTTCTTCACTTACCGCACCAAAAGCCTCCAAGGTCGACTCCGACACACCCAGCTGCGACACTTTCACCTGATTGGAATAAGAAACAATCCCTCCCTCGAACATCTCGCTTGCTCCGGCTACTTCCGTAATCATATGTGCGATATTTCCGCCTGTACAGCTCTCTGCCGTGGCTAAGGTACAGTTATCCGCCACAAAGGATTTGATGAGCACCTCCTCAAAACTGATATCTTCCGTTGATACAACAGCATTCCCAATTCTCGCAATCAATTGCTCTTGCAACTCATCCGCTAAAAGATTCAATTGTTCCACATCTTTGCCAGAAACCGTCAACCGAAGTCTGACCATACCGATCTTAGGAAGGTAGGCAAGATGTACCTGATCCGGAAAACTATCCTCGATATCAGCGATCATTTCGGCTAAATGCGACTCCCCTATTCCAACGGTTAATATATAGCGCAGCACCAACTTTTCCTCACTGTGAAAATCCTTCAACTTAGGAATAGCCCGATGGGTCATCAGGTTTTTCATTTCAAAAGGTACTCCCGGAAGGAAAATAAACACCTTCCCCTCATGCTCCACCCACATTCCAGGCGCTGTTCCCCAATCATTGAAAAGGACTTCCGCATTGGCCAACACATCAGCCTGACCATAATTCATGGCCGGCATGGTCCGGTTGAAGCGTTCAAAAATCTGCTTCACATGAACCATAACTTCTTCATTATGGACGAAAGTGGTATTGAAAAACTTGGCGACGGTCGCTTTGGTTACATCGTCTTTGGTTGGGCCTAATCCACCTGTACAGATGATCACATCTGCCCTGCTTTGAGCGGCTGTTAAAGCTTGAAGAATATGGGATTCACTATCTGTTATAGAGGTTATCTGTTGAACATGAATCTGCAGGTCGAACAATTGCTGTCCTAGCCATGCCGAGTTCGTGTCCACGATTTGCCCCAGCAGAATCTCATCACCAATGGTAATAATCTCAGCTTTCATGGCTTTTAAGATTTAAGTTTTTCTAAAAGGTAAAATGACTCTGGCGTTTCGATAACTTCAGATCCTGAAGGATCGATGCCTTTGCCCTGATGGTTATGTTATAACTTTTGTATTGCCCAAATGGAACCCATCCGACCGACATATCCCAACAATGTAGATCCCGATAAATACTGATGTTGGTCAAACTGGCCTTCATCTGCACAAAATCGAAACCGGTATTGTATTGAATCTTCCATTTCGGCGTCACATTGAAATCCCCATGTACATTGACCGTATTGGTCAACACACTGCGCATTCTTTGCTCTTGGCTATCAAAAACCCGAGCATAATTGAAAGAAACGGATGCAGCAACATTCCATGGAATATTGAAATCTACGAAGGCATTCGGATCGGTACTGATGCGTGAAAGTGCCTGCGCCTGTTCCGGACTTAGATTCGGCATGCTGTTCCGCAGGGAATCCATATTGTTATTCCGGTTTTTATTCGCCTCCGGATTAAAACTATAGTCAAAGGAAAGACCGAAATTGGTCAAACGAGCAAGCTTACCATCTTTGATCGCATAGCGATTAATGGTTCTTCCTGTATAAGGATCGTAGGTATAAGGGTCAAATGTACCATTGAAATTCAGGTTCAATTTTTCCTTGAACAATGAGGTACGTCCCGAGAAACTGATGGTGGATAGTTTCAGGGAATCTGCCGCCATATTATAGTTACCCGAGAAGGTTAAACCTTGGATAATAGGCATCTTTCGGAATCCATTACCTGTGGTATCATTATCATCCCTAACTTTTGCTTCAATATTATTATCTACCGAGAATCCAATCCCTAAGGAACGACCTTCACTTGGCGATCCATAAAGTGAACCTTCAAAGATGGAATAGTTCCTGTTCACGCCATTTTCATCAATGAAATTACGGTAATAGCCATATCTTTCCCTTCCAAAATCAGGGCGATAATTCAAGTTCACCGATGGTGTAATCACGTGGCGTATACCCTCGATCTTACCCATTTTAGGATACATACCATATACCTTGGTTGACAATCCGCTGGAAAGGTTATAATCGTAGGCTCTTTTGAAGCCTTGGATAGTATCTTTTACCGTGCTGTATCCAAACACCTCATTTGCTACACGATTACGAACAGACTGCAAATACCAGCGTTCGGTGTAATTGGCGGAGGTATTGAATTGGAAATATTTCAGCACATTCAAACTTAAACTAACCGGAATATTATGTTGCATCCCATTGGTAAAGTCCTGAAGCGTTTCTTTTCTAAACAAAAGCGTATCAAACGTAACGATCTTATTCTGCGCCTGCATACTATAACCTACCGTTAGTTTCTGGTACCATTTCTGTTCCCCAACACGATCTTTACTATCGAAAGGATTAAAGGTGGCCACGTTCAAACTGATGGTTGGTAGATCCAAGGTTACCCGACCAGTGGTCAGGTCCTGCTCATGGCGAAGGTTGGATGTGAAATTGACCTTACCATCGGCAAATACTTTTCCATAAGCGATGGAAGAGTTCAATCGGTTATTGGTCAATGCGCGAGGATCGTATGTTCCACCCGCAGCAGAATTCTGCAAATAAGAACGGGTACCAAAGTTTACAGATGCCGTAAAGGAAGTCCCCGGATTAGCCTCCTGCCTTTGGGTATGGTTCCAGGTAAAGTTAAAATCTTTACTACGTCCATAACTTGGCGTACCTTCTACCCCTTCCACGAAGGAACCATAACGGATATTGAAGTTACCACTGAATTTATAGTTCACCAAATATTGGGTCCTTACACTAGCTTCCCAGGTTCCTTTGGAATACAGGTTACCTCTGATTTCCGAATCCCAATAATCATTGAAGGTCAGGTACCATCCCAGATCACGCATGGCAAAACCACGGGAGGCATCCTCACCAAAGGATGGGAATAAAAATCCGGAACTCTTCTTATCCTGTTTAGGGAAAAATCCGAATGGAATAGCAATAAATTTTAAGGGTATATTTTCAACCACCAGGTAGGATGGTCCGGCAATAATCTGTTTTTGGGTGATCACCCCTTTGCTGATCTGTATACCAAAGTGGGTATGCGGATAAGGCAGATCACAGGTACTGTACAATCCTTTGTACAAGGACATCTCGTCATAGATATTCTTACGTACTTCCCGGGCTTGAATATAACCCCCATCCACCTCGGTCATCACGCCATAGGTTTTCGGCACTTGGGATTTGTAATTATATAACAGGGAATCGACAGCAATCGGCGATTCTCCAGGCATGATCACGACTGGCCTTCCAACATATTTCCCGTTATGATCGATCACACCGGAAGCAAACAAGATATTGGTATTTCTATCCAAACGGATATAGTCGGCTGCTAATTCGAAGCCTTCATATTTCACTTTGGCACCTTTGAACAGGTGCAGGATGTTTTTGCTGACCTCGTTCCAGGAAGAATCATTGGCCGAGATGGTAACCACGGTTTCCAGACCGCCATCATCTTGCATATGCACCGTATCTTGTCCTGAAACCTGTTTGAAATTGTTTTTACTGGTATCCTGGAGTTCGTTTTTGGAGGTGTCGTTTGTAACAGTTGTCCCTCTGGAATTGGTTTCCACCTGCCCTTTTACCAAAGACAGCCCACAAAAAAAAAGAAAAAGGGTAAGGAAAAAACAACTTAAAGCCTTCAAAATGAAATATGAATGTTATTTTTGTGCTAATTTTAAACTCTTGATGGCAAAAATAGTCAAAAATCTATTACAATAATTAGGATTTTGATAAAGTTAAACATATTTAACAAATAACTTTAAAAAGCACTTTGTTGGATATTTAAAAGGAGAAGTTGGAAATGAATCTTAATCAAAGAACAAAATCAGTCCTAAGCATTTTAGGCATTACACTACCTATCTTATTTCTAAGTATTTACGTCGGAACCAGTAAGGGCGACTCCGCAAAGGAACCCATTTCAACCGAAGTTTCTGGCAATAAAGCGATGCGATTGATCGTTATCGATCCGGGTCATGGCGGGAGAATTCCTGGCGCCAGAGGAAAGATTTCTGCCGAAAAGGATATCGTTTTGCAAGTATCAAAAAAACTGAAAGATGCTATTGAAAAAGAATTACCGGGTGTAAAGGTGATGCTTACGCGGGAAACAGATGTGGATGTTCCTTTCCATGAGCGTTCCGCCATTGCCAACCGCAATCGGGCGGATCTCTTTTTATCCATTCACTGTAACTCGGCCGATTATGATTCGAAAGGTCGGGTAATCCGCAGACCTAATGTGAGTGGAACAGAAACCTTTGTATGTGGTTATAACCGATTACAGAAAGGGGAATCCAACGTAGCGGTAAGAGAGAACGCGGATATCTTGATGGAGGAAAATTACCAGGAAAACTATGGTGGTTTTGATCCTAAAGATCCTTCTTCGTATATCATATTTTCCTTATTGAAAAGAACTTATCGGGACAAGAGCATTAAATTTGCTTCTTATATCCAGAATGAATATGTAAAGCAGGGCAGACCAAACCGTGGCGTTCAGGAATTATCTTTAGCGGTACTGGCATTTGCGAGTATGCCTTCTGCCTTAACCGAAATTGGATTTATTTCCAACCCAGATGAAGAAAACTACATGTTATCCGCAAAAGGACAGGAAGAAATTGTTGGCAACATTGTTGATGCAGTGAAACGCTATAAAACAAGTTCTGGATTATAGCATTAAGATACATTGAAATTGGACACTTTTAAAAACACGAAAAAAAACATTTTTAAGGCAGCCGGACGTATGGCCATCTGTTTATCAGTCATCGTCTTAGCTTCCTTTACTCCTAAAGACCCGCAAAATCCAAATCAAAGTGGTACCGTAAAAAAGATGCGGACGATTGTACTTGATGCAGGACATGGTGGTCATGATTCAGGTGCTGTCGGTCGGGTATCGAAGGAAAAAGATATCGCGCTGCAGGTAGCCCTAAAATTAGGCAAACGTATAGAACAGGAACTGCCAGGTGTAAAAGTGGTTTATACCCGCAAAACGGATATTTACCCGAAGCTATACGAAAGACCTGCTATTGCCAATAAGCACAATGCCGATCTTTTTATTTCCATCCACTGTAACTCTGGAGGTACTACCAGTAGAAGGGTAAAAAACAGTAGAGGAAAATATGTGACCCAAAAAACATTGAACACATCAGCCGCCGGAACAGAGACCTTGGTTTTAGGTTTTAGCCGTACAGGTCAGCAGGATGTGGCCATCCGAGAGAATGCTTCCATCCTGATGGAGGAAAACTATAAGGAAAACTATGGTGGTTTCGACCCAAAGGATCCATCATCCTATATCATCTTCTCCTTGATCAAAAGGAAATATAGGGAGCAGAGTATCCGATTAGCAAGCTATATGCAGGACCAGTTCAAAGGGTCCAACCGCACTGATAGAGGTGTTAAAGAGCAGTCCTTGGCTGTTTTGGCCACTGCGGGTATGCCAGCGGTACTTACGGAAATCGGATTCATCAGTAATCCCGAAGAGGAACGCTACATGAACTCTGCTGCTGGGCAGGAAGCCATTGTCACAGATTTGTTTAATGCAATAAATACCTACCGAAAAGCTTTTGAAAGATAAACTTTTTCTTAACTTGGTGGTTAAATATTTATAGATACTCTTAAATCGGATCATTTTGAAAATTTCTAATGAAACTAAAGTTGGCGCACTTACCATTATCGCCATAGCCTTGTTGTTTATTGGATACAGCTTCCTAAAGGGCAATAATGTCTTTAGTAGTGAAAACATTTTTTACACTGAATATGATAATGTGGATGGATTGGCTGTTTCCAAACCGGTGTTGGTGAATGGTTACCAGATCGGTCGGGTTTCAAAATTGACCCTTCAGCCGAACGGCAAGATCAAAACAGAATTCAAGATTGATGATAAAGTGGATATTCCATCCAATACGGTAGCACGGATTGTGTCTGCGGATTTATTGGGGAGTAAAGCCATTGTTTTTGAATTGGGGAATAGTACGACCATGGCACGTAACGGCGATCCTTTGCTTTCAGATGTACAGGCGAACCTAATGGAAAAAGTAGAACCGCTACAGAAGAAGATCGAGAATTTGGTGGTTAAATTGGATTCGGTGCTAACGGGGGTTAACTCGGTATTGGATGCCGATTTCCAACGTGATTTCAAAAGTTCGGTACATAGTATTTCAGTTTCTTTAAAGAATTTGGAGAAGATTACGGGCGATGTTGATGGGATGGTGGGTAGCGAGCGAGCTCGTTTGACCAATATCTTGGCGAATTTAGAGTCGATTACCAGTAATTTTAAGCAGCATAACAGTAAGATCAATTCGATTCTGGCTAATATTGATAACCTTTCTGATGATCTTTCCAAAACGGAAATTAAGGAAACAGTGGATAATGCAAATCAAGCGATGTTGCAGGTGCGGATGATAACGGATAAGATCAATAGTGGGGAAGGATCGTTGAGCTTGTTGTTGAATGATGAGAAGTTGTATAATAATCTGGCGAATTCTTCGGAGAGTTTGAATCAGTTGATTGAGGATTTGAAGAAGAATCCAGGGAAATATCTTAAGATCTCGATTTTCGGAAAGAGGGATACGAAGTAATTTTTAATGAAATAATTCGTCATTGCGAGGGTTACGTCATTGCGAGGGTTACGTCATTGCGAGGGTTACGTCATTGCGAGGAACGAAGCAATCTTTCGATTAGTCCAAAGATTGCTTCGTCGTACCTCCTCGCAATGACGCGTACTTCCCCCTCCTTCTACTTCAAAGTTTCACTTAACCAGCCAAAAAACTCCCGTTGCCATACCTGCGCATTCTGCCCAGACAACACCCAATGGTTTTCCTCCGGTAAATACACAAACCGACTCTTAATCCCCTTCAACTGCGCTGCTTGGAAAGCTTCCTGCCCTTGCCCGATCGGCACTCTAAAATCCTTACCCCCCTGGAAAATCAAAATTGGTGTATCCCATTTATTCACATGCCTCATCGGGTTATAATCCGTATACGTTTTTGCATTTGCCTTATCCCAATAGGGTCCTCCCAAATCATGGTTAGCAAAGAACAACTCCTCTGTCGTCCCATACCAAGACTCCATATCAAACAACCCACAATGCGAGATAAAGGACTTAAACCTTCCTTCATGCACACCTGCCAACATAAACACCGAATAACCGCCATAACTAGCGCCAATAGCACCTAAACGATCCTTATCCACATATTTCTCTTTCGAAAGGTCATCAATAGCCGATAGGTAATCCCGAATAGCCTGTCCACCCCAATCCTTAGAAATATCCTCATTCCATTTCACGCCCCAGCCTGGCATTCCCCTACGGTTTGGTGCTATCACAATATAGCCCTGAGAAGCCAATAATTGGAAGTTCCAACGGAAAGAATACGATTGTGTAGTCGCAGATTGCGGTCCTCCCTGACAAAACAACAAGGTTGGGTATTTCTTGTTCGGATCGAAATCCGGTGGATAGATCACCCAGGAGAATAGATCCTTTCCATCGCTCGCCTTCGTTACCCTACTTTCCACCTTCGTTGCCGCCATTTTGCTATAATCTGCATCATTCACGGTCGTGATCTGTCTCAATTCCTTGCCTTTGAACGGAAAGAAAAACACCTCCGTTGCACGGGTCATTTTGGTAGATGTCAATACCAGACCATCCTTGGTCTCTCCTACTATGCCTGTAATATCAAAATCACCTTTCGTGATTTGGTTGATCTTTGGCTGCATTTTATTCCATACTCCTTTTTCCACGCCCAATTCAAATACCTGAACGGTACCACTCACAGGTGCGGTAAAGAATATTTTCTTACCATCTTTGCTCCATGTAAAGGAATTCACCGTTCCATCCCAGTGGGCCGTCAGGTTTACCTTACGGTTGGAACCAGGTTCCAGGATATAGATATCGTTTTTATCCGCTTCATAGCCATCGGTCTTCATACTCAACCAGGAGAACAAGTTACCATCTGGATTGAATTCAGGATGGGTATCATAGCCCAACATGCCTTCTGTCCAATTTTTGGTTGTTCCGCTAGCCAGGTCATATTGATAGATATCCGTATTGGTACTCTGGGCATAATCGGTTCCGAATTTCTTCTTGCACACATAAAAAACAGATTTGCTATCCGGAGCCCAAGCGAAATCTTCTGCACCACCAAATGGCATCTGTGGCGAATAGAAAGCTTCCCCTTCCAGGATATCCTTCGCCTCCCCAATCTGTCCATTATCATAACTGGCTACAAAGGGATGGTTGAAACGGCCATCCATCCAACTGTCCCAATGCCTGTAATCCAAATTATCATAGATATATACATCTGATTTTGGCAGGTCCTTATATTTATCCACGGAATGGTAAGGTTTGATCAAGACCGCTTTGCTGAACATGATCTTCTTCCCATCTGGAGAGAGCTTCACATTTTCAAGACCACCTTCTATATTCGTAAGCTGTTTCGCATCTGAACCATCGATATTCTTTTTCCAGATCTGCCCTTTAAATGTGTACAGCACATCCCCATTTTCTTCCACTTTCAGAACGGATTCCGAGCCAGCTTCAGAAGTGAACTGCTTGGCGACACCTCCATTTACCGGAATGGTATAAAGGTTCTTCTCGGATTTATTTTCATCAAATTGGTAGTTCGAAACTGAATAAACCAATGTCTTTCCATCTTTTGAAAGGCCTTCTGCAGCCACCCTACCTAATTCCCAAAGTTTTTTGGGCGATAAGGGTTCCAATCCTGGGGTATACATTGTTTTTACAGCAAGTTTCTGCCTATCCATCTTATCTGGAAGATCCTTGGTTCGTTGTGCCATAGCCATATTACTGATTAATAAGCATGCGCCAATAATGGTTATCTTTCGCATAGTGATTTCATTTTGCCTGCCAATTTACTAAAGTTGGCAGGCAAAGCGAAATATTAACCATTAAATCAACGCCTATGGCTGAACCATAAGCACCAGATACTGCTCAGGTACATCCTGATCGATTCTTTGCCTAATCTTATCATTTTCTTTCAAATTGGTACCAATCAATCTTGGTTGACAAACGCATAAGAACAGCCAAAATAAGGAAGATACCTACTGTTCCAACGATTAACGAGTAATCCTGCAGCTGTAAAAGCACAAAGATAAATAGGTAGAAAATCGACAGGATGACCCCGAACAGCAGTGCTGATTTGGTATTCTTGGTAATAGCTTTGATAAAGCTTGCAATCAGCAACAAGGTCGCCAAGGAAGCTATTAAATAGGCTATATTAAATCCTAAGTGTTCGGAAATGGCCAATAATAAACCATAGAAAAGCACCATGGCAAATCCGATCAGGATATATTGGATAAGATGCACCCGCTGTTTCTTGATCACTTCCATGAAAACCAAGGAAACAAAAGTCAATGCGATCACCAAAACACCATATTTAGCCACCCGATCGGTCTTTTTATAATTGTTTACCGATGGTAGGAAATTGATCTGTACCATATCCAGATCACTTGAAATCTCCAGGTTTGAACCTGCTGCATGGGCAGCTTCTGCGGCTGCAACAACTGCCGATTCGGCCATGTAGGATCCCGGTGGATAGGCGGCTGAATGATCTTCCGTATTGAGGTCCAAACCTGAAAAATGGTAGATGGTAAAGGGTTCTCCCAGCCATTGTGCAGGTAATTTCCGGTTGAATGCCGGGATATCCCAACTAGCCGTGAAACTGTCTTTCACCTCCCTTTCATTGGGAAGGTAACTGCCGTTGAAACTTGGATTTGCCCATTTACCAGCTGCTTTGATCTGTGTCTGTTTGGCAAGCGGCAGGAAATTCAAGGATTTTGATCCTCGAAGATCCAATTGGAAACTGAATTTTTGTTTGGCAGCCTCCGCATTCTCCAAGGGAAGATCTATCTGAAGATTGCCATTGAACAATTTTAGATCCAGGTTGTTCTTGAACATTTCCTTGGATTCATTCCCCCAGGTCATTACCGGATTTTTGGATAAGCCTTTAAAATCTTCGATTCCGACCAATAATTTTGTTTCTTTCCATTTCAACAAATTGGGATCGATTTTTAAGGTGGTCAGATCAAAGCCCGCAAAGTCGCCATTGACCTTTACTTGGGTGGTATAGACAACGGTTTCATAGATCCCTCTTTTTCTGGATTCGGGTTCTACCTGTGCTTGGATGTTTACCTGATTGGGCATTAAGAAGGCATAGTTGGTAACGTTATTGTAAACCGTTCTTTTTGTGCCGTCTGATGTTGTTTCCACTGTTTCATTTGTAATATCGTAAGGTACAGCTAGGATAGGCCCCGAAATGACCTGTTCCTGCCCCCATTTCATGGCAATCTCCTGGGAAACCACTGCTTCCCGCCCTTTTCTTTCCTGGATCAATTCATTGATCATATTTAAAGGGATGAGCATGATGAGGGTAAGAAAAAAGATGATGAATATTTTGAGAATTACGGATTGCGTAATTCGATCAAATAGCGCAGGCGTTGGTGTTGGCCTGTTTTCTGGGTTGATATTTGAACTTTCCATGCGTTTATTTTATTAGTTATTGTGTTTTATTAGTTGTTTGTTTTTTTATTAGTTGTTTGTTTTTTTATTTTCCGCGTCATTGCGAGGAACGAAGCAATCTTCACCCTAATCGAAAGATTGCTTCCTCGTACCTCCTCGCAATGACGGACCTGTATCCTATCAAATTAAAATGCAGCATCTCCTTAAACTCCACATCATAGAACCTTCCATAAAACTTGCCCTTCTGATACGATTCTCTGTAATACCTAAAATGCTCCGGGAAAACAAATGTTCCCACAAACAGCATCCCCAACAGATACAAACTCACCTTTCCATTCCCGAACAATAAATATTGCATGGCAATCTCATCCTGAATATCTGTTCCTGTACCGGTCAGTACATGAAAAACATCATGGTTCTCCAAGGTAGGCATCACATCAAATCCCTTCTCCTGATAGAATACTCCCAATTGATACCCAATAGAACCCTCAGGATAATTCAAAAACTCTTCTTTCTTAATCCCCCATGGCGTTTTATTGGCTTTAAAGATCTGGGCATAAATCCTCGATGAATGCGTGTACAGCCAAAGCATAAATTTTAAGCGAAGTCCTCTCATTTTATTTTAATATTTTAAAAAGTACTTTGTATTTCAAAGTTGTTCTACAAAAAAAATTATTTATACTGTTGTTTTATCAAATTCTCCAAGGCCATCAAGTGATTTTCAAAGGCTTTCGCTCCTTTATCTGTCTTACTATAACGAGTATTCGGCTTACGGTCAACAAAAGTTTTGGTCACCGTAATATAGGCCTCCTTCTCCAGACTCTTCAGATTCGAAGCCAGATTCCCATCTGTCACATCAAGCAATTCTTTCAAGGAGTTAAAATCATAGGAATCGTTGGCCATCAGAATACTCATAATCTGAAGCCTAATCCTATTTTCTAAAACCTTATCATATAGCGTTAAATCTAAACTCACTTTTCGTATTTCTTATGAACGATCAATCCATAGATGATGTGCAACACACCAAATCCCAAAGACCAGAACCAGATACCATAACCCGGAAATGCCAGCGCCAATAGCCCTAAAATGATTTCCAGGATCCCCAGTACACGCACCTCCCTAAAGGTAAAAACGGATGCCGCGGCCAAAGATAGTCCATAAAAAATCAACAAACTAGAAGCGACCAAAGAAAATACGCCTTTACTGATCAAGATCAAGGTAAATAAGCCTCCAGCTATCAAGGGGATCGCCATAGCTTTCAAAAGCGCCTTGCTCGTCGGGTTCCAAATGGTCTGTCCCGCTTTCTTTGCCTTTGCCTTCGCCATGCTCAGTCCTAGGATAATGGAAAGTAAGAGTACGCCAAATGCAATCAAGATCAGTTTCCACAATACATCCTCCTCCAGGACATAATTATCGCGATATCCAAATTGGGAGATCGTGCCATAAACCGTAAAGTAGGCCAAGGTTGCCCCTAGTAAAGCGATACAACCGATCAACACGCCGGAGAGCCCACTGATGGACATGAACTTCGATGATTTTTCCATCATCGAACGGATCTGACCTATTTCTTTTATTAAATCTTGCTGGTTCATAAAAGTACTTTGTGTTTCAAAGTAAAGTAATATAATCGAATCTTTCAAATATTATTTTCATATTTTTTCAGGAATATAAATTTTCGTGCTCACAAACAACCACTTACAGTAAATAGTTGAAAAAAGGCAAAAAAAGACTTGACATATATTGGATAGGTTTCTATCTTTGTGGCTCAATAAAATCCTAACTGCGGAAGTGGCGTAATTGGTAGCCGCACCAGACTTAGGATCTGGCGCCGCAAGGCGTGGGGGTTCGAGTCCCTTCTTCCGCACTTGATATCCTCCTGAAAATAACCATCAGGAGGATTTTTTTTTAAATTGCGAAAAGCTAAAGAACGAATATGAATATTTCACATCAGAAAATTGATGACATCAACGCTAACATCCAAGTGGAAATAGCTCCTGAGGATTACAACCCGCAAGTTGATAAAGCAATCAAGGATCAAGCAAAAAAGGCTAAATTACCTGGATTCCGCCCAGGAATGGTACCTACTGGTCACATCAGACGTATGTATGGTAAATCAATTTTGTTCGACGAAATCAATAAAATCATCAACGATAAAATTGCTGAGTATATTGGCGAACAAAAATTAGAAGTTCTTGGTCAACCTCTTCCTACAGATGAGGATAAAGATGCTTCTTACAATTGGGATTTCAAGGATACGTTCAATTTCAAATACGAAATTGGTTTAGCTCCAGAATTTGAAACTCCATTCTCCGCAGAAACTGAATTCACTGAATACGATATCAAAGCAGACGAAGCTACTTTAACAGAACGTATTAAAAACCTACGTCGTAGCTACGGTAAAATGACCAATCCTGAAGTATCTGAAGAAGGTGACGTATTATACGCTACCTTGAAACAAGATAAAGAAGATGGTATCGAAAAAACAACTTCTGTACGTACGGACATCATCGAAGATGCTAAAATCAAAAAATCATTGGTTGGTTTGAAAAAAGATGACAGCGTAAAGATCGATGTGAAGAAAGCGTTCAAAGTAGCTGATTTAGCACGTATCTTAGGTGTTACCGAAGATGAGGCAGAAAACTTGGATGAAACAAAATTCGAGTTGACCGTTAAGAACATCAACCGTTTGGAAGAGTCTGATCTGAACCAAGAGTTCTTCGATAAATTGTTCCCTGCTGGTGAAGTAACCACCGAAAAGCAATTCAACGAGAAAGTTAAAGAAGAGGTAGAAAACCTATTCAAACAAAACTCGGCACAACGTCTTCGCAACGATCTATATACGTTCGGAATGGAGAAAGTTGATGCTAAATTCCCTGAGGAGTTCTTGAAAAAATGGTTACAAGCTACTAACCCTAACTTGAAACCAGAAGAAATCGAAGAAGGATTCGCTGATTTCTTGAGCAACTTGAAATGGACGATCATTGAGAACCGCATCGTTACAGCAAACAACCTAGAAGTGAAATACGACGAAGTGGTTGATTTAGCAAAAGAACGTATCTATGCACAGATCAAGATGTACAACATCAATGAAGAGCCTACTGATGAGCAATTGCAACAATTTGCTATGCAATTATTAGCAGACAGAGAACAGGCAAACCGTTTGTTCGAAGAGGTAAAAGCATTGAAAGTGTTCGATCAGTTGAAAAACACCATCAAAATCAAATCTAAAAAGATTGATTTCGATAAATTCGAAGCATTAGAAAGCAAATAAGCTTTACGAATTAGTTATAAAATAGAAAAAGGGCTGTATCATTCATTTGGTACAGCTCTTTTTTTGTATTTTTATTTAGCAAGATTGTTTTCTTTCGAGAACATATATTATCCATTTTCTCCAGGTGGCTTCTAACCTACTGCTTCAAAATAGGTTTGATTTTGGGTAGGAATCGGGGTTAAAGTAGGCTTAAAGCAAGGTTATAGTATAACAAAAGTATATAAAGCATACATTTTACATACTTTTACATTAGTTTCAGTATGGTTTTACACCGAAGGTAACCTGTCTTCTAAAAGAAAATATTATAGCCGATGGAAAGCTTGCCGTAAGGATATTCCCTGTTGAAATCGGGATACTGCTGATCCCGGAAATGTCCCTGAAGGTTAAAATAACCCGAACTTAGGTTGATGGACCAGCGTTTATACAAGCGTAGGCTGCCTTCCACATTCAAGCCATGGAGCACGTAATATGAGTCTGTTCCCGAGATGGTGAAGAATACCCCACCGTTATAATCTGCACTCAGCAGAAAGGTGTTCAACAGCATCAGTTCGCCCTTGAAACGATAAGAAGCCCCCGGACCGTAATTGTAGTTCCGGCTTGCACCATAAAGCAGGTAAGGATCCGGCACTGCAGCCAGCACCACTGCCCCTGCCCCCACACTCAGATTCAACCGATTACCTTTCTTGTATCGGAATTCCGATAGCCAATTGTAGTTCAGACTTTGCGCCCCATAGAAAAAGGCATCGTTATTATAAAAATCATAATGCGCGTTCAAAGTACCATAATGGTTTCCACGTTGGGATTTGAAAAATTTGGCACCGTACAATAAGGCATGAACATTCACGGCATTGATAAAGGAACTATCCCCATTTCCCAACTCCAGGTTTACGCTGAACTGGTCAAATGGTCTTTTGTAATTATGATCCCCGTTGCTGTATTTAAACCGTAGCCTGCCATAAAAAGCATTCTTGCCCTTGTTCAGGAAATCCCCGTCTTTGGCATCAAAACGACGGATCCCGGCATCGACTTCGGCAGAAATGATGGAAGAATCCACCACGAAATAATCATCCACCTTCTTTCCCCATTTACCATCCAACCACCTGTTCAAACCGCTGACCGGGTTGACCAAGGTCGCCACGATTTCATTGCCTATACGATTATGCCCATTCCTACTTCTTGCCAGGATGTTTCTGGATACCCGATGCATCATTTCCCCGAGGAGAATCCCACCAAAGGTGGTATTCACCAGGTCGTTGATGGAGGGATGTTGGGTCTCCCCTGCCGTTTCCCAGATGTAGGAACCCGCAACAGTGGCCAGGCTGGATTGGTAAAAGTTATAGCCGTTGCTCCGAAAGGCATTGAAGTAGATCTGCCCATGAAAGGGATGATCGATCTGATTGGTGGTGAACTGGTTATCATCCCAGTCCCAGGCACTTAAGCGTTGATGATCCAGGAAATTCTGAAAACTGATATAGGAATAAGGATCTTTGGTAATGAAACGGTTGAAGGAAGCTGGAAACGCCTGTGCCAGGAACCATTCCGTACCTGCTCGCCAGAATTTCTTTTCCCGAACGGGGTTCAGGGGTGTTTTTATGCTGTCTTTCCAATTGACGATCGGTTGAAGATCGAACGTTAAGGAATCTTTATTAAGCTGTTGCTGAAGGGAATCGGATCGGATGGAATCTAATTGTGCTTTAGCCTGACCAATAGAAAGGAAAAGAAAGCTTATTACGAGGTAGATGAAATTCTTTGTCTGCAAGGGAATTGAATTATATGCCGACAAAATTAGGCTTTACTTTTGGAAACCAAAATTACTTTACCATTTAAACGAAGCTAAAACTGTTTGCGGTTTTAGTGGTTTTAATTATATTTAGTTGATAATCAAAAACAAAGCGTTATGAAAAGAATCTATGTACTATTGATGACCCTGTTGTTCGCTGTGACAGCTTTTGCACAGGGAGAGATACAAATGAATGGGGCGTTCCATCGGAAGGATGGAAATGTTAATCACCTTTGGCTTTTGAGTGATGGCTATTGTTCGTATATCACTTACGAGGATAATAAGTATTTGGGTACTTGGGGTGGTCCATTTACCATGAAAGCAGATGGGATTGAAGTGAAGGTGGAATATAATGACCTGAAACCGGAGGAGATTGGGACGGTTAAAAAGACAAATGCCGTATGGAAGCCAAAGTTTTTGGAAATGGGATCGGTGAAGATGGATAGGATGAATTTAGGGAAACAGGACCTGGATGGATTATGGCGGATTACTGGTAGGAAGCAGGGCGATAAGGTTTCGGAAATTCCGGTTGGGGATAGGAAGACGATCAAGATCTTGGTGGATGGGTATTTTCAATGGATAGCGATTAATCCAGCGGAGAAGGGTTTTTATGGTACTGGTGGTGGAAAGTATGTGTTTAAGGATGGGAAGTATACGGAGGAGATTTTGTTTTTTTCCAGGGATAATTCAAGGGTTGGCGCGAAGTTGGGTTTTGATGGGAAAGTGGAAGGAAGTAAATGGAACCATAGTGGGCTGAGTTCGAAAGGGGATCCGATTTTTGAGGTTTGGAGTAGGGATAAGACGCAGTATGGGATAGAATTGAGGAGGTAGATTTTTCGTCATTGCGAGGAGGCACGAGGAAGCAATCTTTCGAGTCGTGTCATCCTGAGCAGCGTCGAAGGATCTGTACGGGTATCAAATGTAGATCCTTCGACTTCGCTCAGGATGACATGGGTTGAAAGATTGCTTCGTTCCTCGCAATGACGTAAGCCTCGCAATGACGTTTTTACCCGAACAAATCCGAGCTCAAATACCTATCCCCTCTATCACAAACAATAAAAACAATAACCCCTTCCTCGATCTCATTCGCTACCTTCAATGCAGCATGAAAAGCTCCACCGGAGCTCATGCCCGCAAATACCCCTTCTTTCCTTGCCAGTTCCCTGGCCTTCTGCGTAGCATCCTCCTGCGAAATATCAATCACCCTATCCACCCTACTCGCGTCAAAAATCTTCGGCAGATAAGCCTCTGGCCAACGCCTGATCCCAGGAATACTAGCCTCTTCCGTAGGCTGACAACCCACAATCTGCACCTCCGGATTCTTCTCTTTCAAAAACATCGAACAACCCATAATAGTCCCTGTTGTTCCCATTGCACTCACAAAATGGGTAATCCCCCCATTGGTATCCCGCCAGATCTCCGGCCCAGTTGTCTTAATATGCGCTTCATAATTATCCGGATTAGCGAACTGGTTCAAAATCACATATTCACCTGTTGCCGCCTTTTCCTCTGCATAATCCCTACAGATCTCCATGGTCTCCAACAAAGTCACATTCGCACCAAATGCTTCCATGGTCAAGGTTCTTTCCCTGGTCGATGTCGAAGGCATCACCAGTTCCATCTCCAGTCCATACATACTTGCGATCATCGCTAAGGCAATACCGGTATTTCCACTGGTTGCCTCGATCAATTTACTATCCTTTGTAATGGTTCCCCGCTCCAGGCCAGAACGGATCATGTTCAATGCCGCCCGATCCTTTACCGATCCACCGGGATTATTCCCTTCCAGTTTAGCAAAGATCTTTACTTTTGGGTTGTCATGAAATCTCGTGATCTCCACTAATGGCGTATTTCCTATCGTCTCTATTATTCCTGCCATGCTATTTACGTTTAGTATTATTTGATGGGTTTACTGTCTATAAATTTTGAATTTGCCTGATGATATACCGTGGTATAGGGATCAATACTTGCTGTGAGCCATACATTACCACCGATGACCGAATGATGGCCAACTACGGTCTCGCCGCCTAGAATGGTCGTTCCTGCATAGATGATCACATGATCTTCAATGATCGGATGCCTTTGTGTATTGGCTAGATTCTTCTCTACACTCAAGGCACCAAGGGTAACCCCTTGATATAATTTGACGTGCTTACCAATAACCGTGGTCTCCCCAATAACGATTCCCGTTCCATGATCGATATGCAGGTACTCATCTATTTTAGCCCCAGGATGGATATCAATCCCTGTTTTGGAATGGGCATGTTCCGTCAGGATTCTTGGGATCAAAGGGATCTCCTGTTTATGGAGTTCATGTGCCAAACGGTAGATCGCAATAGCAAAAAAACCGGGATACGTACGGATTACCTCATTCAGGCTTTTGGCGGCCGGATCTCCATCCATGATCGATTGTGCATCGGTCAGCATAGTTTCATACACATGCGGCAATTGCTCAAAAAACTCTTGGGAAATCCTTTTGATATCGCAGGTTCCACAAGCCTTGGTCTTCAACAGGAGTTCATAAAGATCGAGTTCAGACTGCTTGAATGCTTCTTCTACATCTTTTACGGCCGAAAAGTTGCTGGAACTACGTTCGGGGAACAACAGATGCAGCAGTGCAATGGCCCATTGGCCTATTCTTTTGTTACTTGGCATATCCTGAACAGCTTGCTGTTTTTGAAAGATATGTTGGTAAAATTCTTGCATAAAAAAAATTGGGTTTAGGGGTAAACAAGTTTTTCCATCAGTTCCTGATGGGTTTCTGCGGCATCGAGACAAAAACCGGGATGCACAGCAGAACATTGGATGAGGGTACTGCGTTTAGCCGTGATCCAGCGGAATCTTTCCGTCTGATCCAACATCGCCAAGGCTCCCCCCTCCTTATTTCCTTTACAGATATGCTGTATACTTTTTAGATGGGAATAGATCTGTTCAAAATCTATTTCTTTGTGCAATAGCCTACATCGTTCTTCATCGATATGGAACAACAATTCGGCATATTTCTGTTTTCGACAGTACAACAGCACACCGATATTGACGAACTCTTCACGTTCTACCCGAGGTACCAAACGTACCACGGCATATTCATATAAGGTCCTATCTTGCATGCTGGATCTGGTTTACGAAGACAGCGGAAGCCGCTGCTCTCCGGGTTAAAAACTCCACATAGACCTCTCGAACATCATCAGCGGACAGTCCGCGAACCTCGTCGATCAACCATTCATCAGGAATGGCATCCAAAATAGGTTGTATATTTCCTCTGGTAAAAAGTGATGTATAGGTTGCATCCACCTGATCCACCTCCGAAGCAAAATGGAGAAGTACATGATCCTTGATCTGTACAAAAGGTTTTTCGATATGATCTTCCCAGTTATCCCAGCTGTGATGGAAATACAGGGCAGCCCCATGGTCTATCAGCCATAGCTCCTGATGCCAGACCAGCATGTTGGTATTCTTGACTGTACGGTCTACGTTCATTAATAAGGCATCCAACCAGACTATCTTGGAAGCTTCTTCGGCACTGATCTGATCCGCATTGGCATCAAAGGTAATGGCGCCATTCAGGAAGCTCACGCCAAGATTCTTTCCTACCGAAAATTTCAAAAGGTCCTGGATCTCTTCATCTGGCTCCGTTCTTCCAAAGCCTTCATCCAAACAGGCATACACCATTTCAGGCACGCGAAGACCCAGGAACCTCGCCAATTCGCCTCCGATAAATTCGGCCACTAAGGCCTTCTTACCCTGTCCCGCGCCACGAAACTTGATCACATAACTGAATCCATCATCGGCATCCACCAACCCCGGCAAGGATCCACCTTCTCTAAAAGGCTGAATGTATCGGATGATATTGACCTCCCGTATCTCTGGTTTTTTCATATTAAGCGGATGTTTCATATCCCAAAGGTAAGGGATTTAGTATATTCTAACTATATTTGTGAAATTGAGCTATCAATATTTTTTTATGAACACCACAACGGAATACAATCATATTATCCATCACTGTCAGGAATTATTTTTAAAAAAAACCAAGGATTATGGTACTGCCTGGCGTATCATGCGTCCTTCTTCCATCACCGATCAGATCTTTATCAAAGCCCAACGCATCCGTACCTTGGAGGTGAAAAAAGTTTCCAAAGTTGGGGAAGGGATCATCGATGAATACATCGGGATCGTGAATTATTGTCTTATCGCCTTGATGCAGCTGGAACTGACCGATGAAGACCCGATGGAACTTCCGGTGGAGGAAGTTGCCCGCAAGTACCAAGAGAAAGTGACGGAAACCAGGGACCTGATGCTGGCGAAGAACCATGATTATGGAGAAGCTTGGCGTGATATGCGGGTTTCGTCCTTGACCGACCTGATTCTGATGAAATTACAACGTGTCAAACAGATCGAAGACAACAATGGACAGACCCTTGTTTCGGAAGGCTTGGCAGCCAATTATCAAGATATGTTAAACTACGCCGTATTCGCTTTAATCAAACTCGGATTGGCCAAATAACGATTTCAAATGACTTTTACACAGCCCTACACGCAGAGCAAACCTGCAAAACCAAATATCCTGTTATGGATTTCCCGCATCATTGTGGGTTTATTGTTTATTTTCTCCGGCTTGATCAAGGCCAATGACCCGATGGGTTTCGGGTATAAATTGCAGGAATATTTCCATGTGTTCAACATGAGTTTCCTCAATGATTACAGTTCCTGGATCGCTATTTTCCTATGTGCACTGGAAATCATCCTGGGTGGTCTGTTATTGATCGGTGTAGCTGGACGGAAGGTGGCTTGGGGATTGCTCCTACTGATTATTTTCTTCACGTTCCTGACTTTTTATTCCGCCTATTCCGGTGCTGTAAAATCCTGTGGCTGTTTTGGTGATGCGATTCCATTAACGCCGTGGCAATCTTTTTATAAAGACCTGGTGCTTTTGGCCCTGATTATCATCATCTTTATTTATAGAGGGCAGATCAAACCCACGATAAAAAGTTTATTTACGAGGAACCTATTGACGCTTTTCATCATCATCGTTTCTTTTGGAATAGGGATTTTTACCTTGTACTATTTGCCGTTTGTGGATTTTCTTCCTTACAAAGAAGGGAATAACATCCCAGAGCAGATGAAGATTCCTGAAGGTGCAGAACCGGATGTGTATGAGCATATCTATGAGATGAAAAACAAGACAACCAATGAAACCAAAAAGGTAAACGATAAGGATTATATTGCTCAGAAAATGTGGGAGGATAAAAACTGGGAAATCGTTGGGGATCCAAAAACTACCTTGATCAAAAAAGGGTATGAGGTAAAAATTCCAGACTTGATCATCTCGGATATGGATGGCAATGACCTGACGGAAGAGATCATCAACAATCCTTATTACAATTTTATAGTTACCAGTACGAACGTTTCTAAAATGTCTCCTATAGACCTGAAAGCGTTGGATAAGATCAATAATACCATTCGGGATCTTTCGGAAGATTATAATATCCGCGCGATCTTGGCTACGGCATCATCCACCGATGAGGTCAATTACCTGAACGATCAAATGGATCTTGTTTTGGAGACCTTCTATGTGGATGCTGTTCCATTGAAAAGTATGGTTCGCTCCAATCCTGGGGTGATGTTGATGCTGAACGGTACGGTGATTAAAAAATGGTCGTCCATCAATTTCCCGAGCAAGGAAGAGATCATCAAAAACTATTTAGATAAAGCCGAATAATGAATAAACCAGTTTATCTTATTGGTTTTATGGGCAGTGGGAAGACCACTTGGGGAAAGAAATTGGCGAAAGCATTGGATGTTCCCTTTATCGATCTAGACCATGAACTGGTGGAAAAAATAGGGATGTCCATTCCTGAATATTTCAGCCTTCATGGGGAGACTCAGTTTCGTTTATTGGAACAGGAAACCCTGCATGCCAGCCAAAACCGAGAAGGGATTATCTCGACAGGAGGCGGAACCCCCTGCTATTTCGACAATATGGACTGGCTGTTGGATAATGGTACCGTATTGTACCTGAAGCACAGCCCAAAATCCTTATGGAGTAGGCTGAGCAAATCGGATGTCCATAAACGTCCGGCATTAAAGGGGCTTCAAGGGGAAGACCTCTTACATTTTATCGAAGAAAAATTGGAAGAACGGGAACCGTTCTATAACCGCGCACATATACAGGTGGATCAGATCAATACCTCGTTGGAGGATCTGGTAGCCTTGGTACAAAATTATGATCACCAATGAATCCTAAGCAATTAATATTTAAGGGGCTATTTTCCGTTTTGTTTATCGGGTTAACGATGGGCTGTTTTCGTGGCGAAAGACCTGTAATGACAGATGAAACGCCTAAGGTTCATAATTGGTTCAATATAAACACGGTGGATGAGCTGTATGAATTTCTTACTTACGAGGAAGGTTCCATTCCATTGGTGAGTGCCCATCGCGGTGGTCCTCATGATGGCTATCCTGAAAATTGCCTGACCACCATCGGAAAGGTTGCAGGTGAAATGCCCGCCATTATGGAGATCGATATCGCCATGACCAAGGATTCTGTACTGGTACTGATGCATGATGAGACGTTGAACAGAACCAGTACCGGGAAAGGAAAAGTGTCTAACAAAACCTTTGCGCAATTGCAGGAGCTGAAACTGAAGGACAATGATGGTCGGGTGACGGACTATGTGATTCCTATGTTAAAGGATGTACTTCTTTGGGGAAATGGAAGGGTATTATTCACTTTGGACATCAAAAAATCTGTTCCCTATGAACGAGTGCTGGAGGTGATCAGAGAGACGAAAGCGGAAGCGAGTTCCATCATCATTACCTATTCGGCCAATCAGGCTTCGGCCGTGAATAAATTGGCTCCAGACTTGATGATCTCTGCCACGATCAAGAACCAGGATGACCTTACCCGACTGAGCGATATGGGGATTCCGGACAACCGTTTGATCGCTTTTGTAGGAACTACTGAACCTGATTCTGCCTTGTACAGCCTGCTCCGTCAGCACGGCATCAAATCGATTTTGGGCACTATGGGCAACTTGGATAGGGCTGCGGATAAATCGGGTTACCAACGGTATGCGGAATTGGTGGAGAGAGGTGCGGATGTGTTATCGACCGACCGTCCTTTCGAAGCTTGGAAGGCCCTGGATTTCTACATCAAAAAAAGAAGCTTAACCTCTACATATATTAACTGGTAATTTACTGGCAAGGATAAAATCCAAACATTTTGATTCATGGCTTGTTTTATAAGTACAAATTAAAACATATAACATCATGAAAAAATCATTACTTACCCTTGCTGTTGCATTAGGTATGTTCGGCATATCCAATGCACAAATCAACACTACCCCTCAAGCTTCTGCTGATGTGGGTATGAAGCCTATTAAAGAAGGCAATTGGATGGTAGGTGGTTCGATTGGTAATATTGGTTATGCCTTTGAGTCCAATACGTTCAACTTTGCCTTGATGCCTAGAGCCGGATATTTTATTGCTGATGGTATCGCCATTGGTGCGCAGGCTAATCTAAACTTAAAAGCTGTTAAGGATTTGGATAATGAATGGGGATATGGTATTTCACCATTTATCCGTTATTATTTCCCAGGAGGTGCTAGTGCGACCGGTCGTTTCTTTGGACAAGGTGATATTGGTATTGCTGGAAGTTCTGCCGGTAGCGGAGTTGGATTGAATGTAGGTGCAAATGTGGGTTATGCGCATTTTATTACGCAGACTGTGGCATTGGAAGGTACTTTTGGATATAATTATTCCAAAGCGAATATTAATTCGGGCGATAAGGCCAGTGGTATTGGATTTGGTTTGGGATTCCAGATTTATCTTCCTGGAAGGAGATAAAACGTCATTGCGAGGAACGAAGCAATCTTTTAACTCGTCATAGCGAGGAACTTTGCGTCATTGCGAGGAGTTTTGCGTCATTGCGAGGAACGAAGCAATCTTTCTACTAGTGTAAAGATTGCTTTGTCGTACCTCCTCGCAATGACGTATTTTCCTCGCAATGACGTATACTTTACTTCTTCATCGATCCCGTTTCATTGAAACGGATATGCCAACTAAAGGCCTCCTCCAACAAATGTGGCGTATGTCCACCCCTTTCACATGCCCTATCGAAATAAGACTGCAATTCCTCCTTATAATCCTCATGCACACAATTATCAATAATTTTCTGTGCTCTTTCTCTAGGCGCCAATCCTCTTAGATCCGCCAAGCCTATATCAGTCACCAAAATATCCACATCATGTTCCGTATGATCCGTATGCGAAACCATCGGCAAAATATGCGAAATCTTATTCTCTTTCGACGCTGCCTGCGTAACGAAAATACTCAGGTAAGCATTTCTTGCAAAATCCCCGGATCCACCAATACCATTCATAATCTTCGTACCACCAATATGGGTCGAATTCACGTTTCCATAGATATCAAATTCAATCGCTGTATTAATAGCAATGATCCCTAAACGACGGATCAATCCTGGTGTATTGGAAATATTCTGCGGACGCATCACAAACTTATCCCTATAACGTTGTAAATTATTGAACACCCGATCATAACATGCCGCAGACACCGTCACCGATGATGCAGATGCAAAGGAAAGGATTCCAGCATCCATCAGGTCAAAGGTAGAATCTTGCAATACTTCCGAAAACATCGTCAGATCGTAAAAATTACTGTGTTTGAAACCGGTCAATACCGCATTCGCCACCTTTCCGATTCCAGCTTGGATAGGCAATAATCGATCGGTCAAATGCCCTAATCGAACTTCCTCTTCAAAGAATGCCAAGATGTGTTTGGCGATGTTGGATGTTTTCTCATCTGGTTCCGCAATATCCGCCGGGCTATCGTGTTGATTGGTAAAAACAATTGCTGCTACCTTCTCTGGATCCAAAGGAATCGTCTTCCTTCCGATCTTATTCCAAGGTGCCACAATAGGAATCACATTTCTATGTGGATAATTTTCTGCTTGGTAGATATCATGGATACCATATACATCTTCATGAACAGAGGTGTTGATCTCCAAGATCACCTTCTTTGCCAAAGCAGCAAAAGTCACCGAGTTACCCACGGAGGTGGTCGGCACTATACTTCCATCCCGATCGATAAAAGCGACTTCCAGCACAGCGATATCCACATCCGGAAGATTTTTATTATGCAATAGTTCCGCACTTTCACTCAAATGCTGGTCAATGAATAATACTTCCCCGGAATTGATCTTCTTTCTTAATACCGGATCCACTTGGAAAGGCATGCGTTTTTTCAAGGCTCCCGCTTCGGCCAATTTCCCATCGGTTCCATGACCTAAGGAAGCACCGGTCATCAGGGTAATCTTGATATCCTCAGTTTTAGCGCGTTCTGCCAAAGCAGGTAGAATTACTTTACTGTCGCCGGCTTTGGTGAATCCACTTGAGCCAACCACCATACCATTCTCAATTAATTTTACAGCTTCCTCGGCTGTGGTGACTTTATCTCTTAATTTCTCTAAACGAATTCTTTCAATCATATGCTTGGTATTATTCACTCCTTCTAAGAGCGAGGCAATATTAATCAATATTTTAAATTAAAAATTATCAAAATTAGACACTTACTTTTTGAGGCAAAACAAAAAGTAACCGATTACTTACTGTGTTTATTCTCCTTATAGCTAGCTTAACACATAAATATACTCCTATTTTGGTTTTATCAAATAAAAACAGGAAATTTATCGTTCATTTACAGCATAGTCTGCATGCAAAAGGAATACCTTGACAAATATTATATGACGGATATAGATACCTATGAAAACAGTATCTATTGCCATCATGCCGTAATGGGCGAAGGAATGGTTGTGGAACACTCGCACCATAAAGGTCAATTTTTATACACCGAAGGTGGTGTCGTATTTTTGAAGACCCCAGAGAAATCTTATTTTTTGCCGGCCAGGCATTATATCTGGATTCCTGCTGATGTAAGGCACAGCATTCATCCGAGTAACCCGGAAGTGGTGATGCGGAATCTCTACTTTCCACCTTTTGATACCGACACGGACTTTTTTGATAAAGTGAATATCTATCCAGTGAATGATCTACTGATCGAACTGATCATGTTCACCAATCGATGGAACGGAAATATCTTTCCGGATGAAGAACCTAAATATTCCATTGCAAAGGCCTTCAAATTAATCCTTCCGGAAATTTCCCAAACAGAACTTCCATTGGCTCTGCCCTATCCCAAAAATGATAAGCTCAAACACATCATTGCTTACCTGGAGCAGAACATTGCCGAAAACATCAGTTTTAAGACCTTAGCAGAACACTTTGATATTTCTGAACGAACACTTGCCCGGTTATTCCAAAAGGAACTGAGCATGTCGTATATCCAGTATTTCACGATCCTACGGATGTTGACCTCCCTAAAATTGTTATTGGATGATAAATTAAGTGTGAATGAGGTGGCGCTTCGGGTTGGATACAATAGCCTACCCACTTTCAGCAATACCTTCAACAAAGTGATCGGTGTTCGTCCGAGTGAATACGTGAAAAATAGAAATTTACTATTATAACTTAAACCCCATGAAATTTAACAAATTTATTGCTGCAATTGCAATTGCCTCTTTATGCGCCTGTTCGGCCAACTCACAAGTGGCGAACAATGGCGTAAAGACACCTAAGCCGATCCAATTGTTTAATGGTAAAGACATCAAAGATTGGACGCCAAAGATCAAATTGCATGAAGTAGGCGAAAACTACGCCAACACTTTCCGGGTAGAAGATGGCTTATTAAAGGTTAGGTACGATGGTTATTCAGACTTTAATCAACAGTATGGTCACCTTGCCTACAAAAAGCCTTACAGCTATTACCTGTTAAAAGTGGAATACCGTTTTGTAGGTGATCAGACAAAAGGAGGTGAAGGATGGGCATGGCGAAACAGTGGTGCGATGTTGCATGGCCAAGATCCGAAGACCATGTTGAAAGATCAGGATTTCCCGATTTCCATTGAAGGCCAATTATTGGGCGGAGATGGTAAAAATGAACGTACGAACTCCAACCTATGTACGCCTGGAACCAATGTAGTGATCAAAGATAAATTGTTTACCCCACACTGTTTGAGCTCCACTTCCAAAACCTATCATGGCGATCAATGGGTAACGGCGGAGTTTTTGGTATTGGGTGATTCTGTTATCCAACATATCCTCGATAACCAGGTGGTTCTTTCCTACAACAAACCGCAGATCGGAGGCAGTAATGTGATCAATTACGATCCTGCACAAAAAACGGATGGTAAATTATTGTCGGAAGGATTCATCTATCTACAGAGTGAAAGCCACCCAATAGACTTCCGTAAAGTAGAACTGTATGATCTAAGCCCTTATAAAGCAGATCAGACGAAATTGAAACAGGTAGTGGATGCGCTACTAGAGAAATAGTATAGCAACAAGAAAAGGGATGCTGTTTGCATCCCTAAATATCTTTGAGGAAAAAGCCTAAACTTATGCTAACTTGTTAACGAACTTGGTTAACTTAGATTTGTTGTTAGAAGCTTTTTTCTTGTGAATAACATTTTTCTTTGCTAAACGGTCAAGCATCGATACCACGCGAGGTAATAAAGCTTTAGCTTCTTCAGCTGAAGTTGTTAAACGTAATTTTTTGATGGCGTTACGAGTAGTTTTTGCTTGGTAACGGTTTCTTAGACGCTTCGCAGCGTTTGCTCTAATTCTTTTAATCGAAGATTTATGATTTGCCATTTCTCTTAGCTATATAATATTATTAATCTTTTATACTAAATTCGGACTGCAAAAATAACATTCATAATCTAATATTCAAAATCATTTTTAATTTTTCGAAATTGTTATCTTTGCACATGCACAAATTATCCATGGATCAGCTGAATCGAGTTGATGTAGACACCTTTAAATCGCAGGAAAAAAACCCAATAGCTATCATTTTAGACAATGTACGCAGCATGCATAATGTGGGATCGGCGTTCAGGACAGCAGACGCTTTGGCGATCGACCGCATCCTGCTATGTGGGATCACCGGCACACCTCCCCATCGGGAGATCGAAAAAACAGCTTTAGGCGCAACCCAATCGGTGATTTGGGAATATTACAAAGAAACCATTGACGCCGTCAATCAACTAAAAGCCGAAGGATTTCAGGTATATGCGGTAGAACAGACCGACAATAGTATTTCTTTAGAAACCTTTGAACCCAATCATCAACAGAAATATGCCTTAGTATTTGGAAATGAAGTGCATGGTGTAGAGGAAGAAGTGATTCAACAGGCTGATGGCACGATTGAAATCCCCCAATTTGGCACCAAACATTCTTTCAATGTCTCCGTAACAATCGGCATCGTGCTTTGGGATTTCATCAATAAATTAAAGTTTATCAAAAAATAACAAAATACCTAGCCATACAATTTTTAGAAGTCATATCAAAATAGTAGATTTGCGTTGCAAAAAATAAGACAAAATGAGTGTATTAGTTAATAAAGATTCCAAAGTAATCGTTCAAGGTTTTACCGGAAACGAAGGTACTTATCATGCATCTCAGATGATTGAGTATGGTACAAACGTAGTTGGTGGTGTTACACCAGGCAAAGGCGGACAAAGTCACTTAGACCGTCCGGTATTCAACACGGTACAAGATGCTGTAGATGCTACTGGCGCAAATGTTTCTATTATTTTTGTTCCACCAGCATTCGCTGCTGATGCGATCATGGAAGCTGCTGCTGCAGGAATCGCTTTAATTGTATGTATCACAGAGGGTATCCCTACGAAAGATATGATTCAAGTAAAATCTTACTTGAGCGACAAAAACTCCCGTTTAATCGGTCCTAACTGTCCAGGTATCATCACTGCTGAAGAAGCGAAGATCGGTATCATGCCAGGATTTATCTTCAAAAAAGGTTCTGTAGGTGTTGTTTCCAAATCAGGAACATTGACTTACGAAGCGGTAGATCAAACGGTAAAAGCAGGATTAGGAATTACTACAGCTATCGGTATCGGTGGTGACCCGATCATTGGTACAACAACCAAAGAAGCGGTAGAATTATTGATGAACGATCCAGAAACAAAAGGTATCATCATGATCGGTGAGATCGGCGGTGGTATGGAAGCGGAAGCTGCTCGTTGGATCAAAGAAAATGGTACTAAACCAGTAGTTGGTTTCATCGCTGGCCAAACAGCGCCTCCGGGACGTCGTATGGGTCACGCTGGTGCAATCGTTGGTGGTGCAGATGATACTGCTGCTGCGAAAATGGCGATCATGCGTGAGTGTGGTATCCGTGTAGTAGAATCTCCAGCTGAAATCGGAAAAGCTATCGCTGAAGAATTAGCGAAGTAATCGAACATATAAGAAATGGAAAAGTCCTTGCTATTACGGCAAGGACTTTTTTATTAAACTAAACAACAAACAAATTTTCCTTAAATATCTTTTTTATTGGTTTCGTAGTATTCAACCAATTGGTTCAATTCATTCAGGTCGATATCGGTTTTCAGGTCTACAAAGACATGGTCACCATCTTCATTGATCCCCAATAAAATCTTCTTGATCTTATCCCCTTTCATCAAGGTGTTTATGGATATCCTTGCCCCATCACTGTGGATGCTCATCATTTCCTCATAATTATTCCGAGCCAGGTACTTGCTGAAATTCTTATAAACCCGTTCACCATCCTGACCTCCTTCTACAGCCATGAACTTAATCTTCTTGATCTTTTTCAAGGCGAGAGCCAACATGGGATCTTCTTCTTTAAGTTCCTTGATCTCCCCACGGATAAAACTTTTCATCAATATTCCTGGCACACTGATGGACACCACTTCTGCATCCCTGGATAGATCCGACCGATCGACAAAAGCCATGTTCGATCCCCTTTTTACAAAACAGCTCTGTGTTCCTATTAAAATAACTGCGGCAACTAAAATTCCTATTATACGTTTCATGGTTAGTTAGATTTATTATTTATCGGTATTTACTAAAGCATTCAGGTCATCATATTTTAAGGAGCCATCCAAGATCATAAATACGGTATCCTCATCGGAGTTAATGCTCAACAATAGATTCGACAGGTAATCTCCTTCTACATTTTCTGCCAGGAATTTGATCTGGTTCCCTTCGGAATTGATCACCATCAATTCTTCGTATTTCAGGTTCTTGATCGCATTGGAAACTTCGGATTGTATTCCTTTATTCTCCCCTTCCAGCACCAACATTTTAATGGAGTTTATTTTTCCCAATAAGGGCTTGATCACTTCCACATCAGCGTCATCGATCTTTAGTTTGTTCAACATCTTGAACATCGGTTTGCCGATCTTGATGGATGTAACCCCCTTATGTTCTTTATATTGCTCGAAGATCTTATCCAATTTAGAGATCTGGGCTTGAGCCATCGTCGCCAAGAAGAGACTCATCACTAACATTAACGTTTTCATCATTTTCATTTTAGATTTCAATATGTAAGTATTTTACTTTTTCAATTCCTTTCATTCCAGCTTTCAGGTTCGTGGTAGCTAACTGAATGGCTGCTTCGGTAACGGCTAAGGCTTTTTCCTCGTCATAGATCCGAACACCATTTACCTCCACATACATTTCCTCTTCTGGTTTTTCTTCGATAGCTGCTTGTGTTTTGGGTTTGGCAATTTGTTTTACCTTGTTTGCCAATCTGGTATCGGTGCCTTTGGTTGTTCCTTTTGGAGAAGATAGCATTGTGCTTTCTTTTTCTACTTGTTGAACCTGCTCACTATCGATAGGCTGAACTGTTTCCCTTTCCAAGGGTTGAACTGTTTCCTTTTCAGTAGTTGGCACCTGTGCAATCCTATCCCTATTTTCTTGTTCCTGATCTTGGAATCGGTTCACCACAAAAAAGGCGATCAATAAACTGGCAGCAACAGCCAATAAAGGAAAAAGTTTTTTTATTATTGGTCTATCCGTTTCCCTGTTTTTTTCCGCGAACTCTTCCGGTTGATCTGCTGATTCCTCCAGCTTTTCCGAGAAATCTTCGAAGTTCCAATCCATGGTTTCTGGAGAATTCTTTAGCGATTGGAAATACTTCTCCCCCTCCAATTCCTTCAATCGGCGTTCCTCTTGCAGGCTGGTTTCCCCGGCCCAGTACTTAGCCTTTAATCGATCCAATTCTTCGTTTCTCATAATCAAAAACTTTTGTTAATCGTTCCTTAACGGTATTTCTTGCTCTGGAAAGGTTTACTCGAACAGCATTCTCTTCCAGGTTTGTCAAATCAGCGATATCCGAAATCTCATATTCTTCAATATCCCTCAGGTACATCACCAATCGTTGCTTTTCTGGAAGGCTATCGATGTATTTGAGCACCAATTCCTGCGTTAGCGACGGATACTTTTCCACCTGCACCTCATCCTGCAATTGTCCAAGGTATTTCGCCTGCCTTCCCAACCTTTCGATCTTATTGTAGGCCATATTCCTGACCATGTTCATCGCATAGCCCTCAATGGAATGCAGTCCCGATAATTGCTGCCTCATTTCCCACAGTTTCATCATCACCTCCTGCACCAGATCAAAAGCATCTTCCTGATGTTCCAAAAACCTATTCGCAAAGCGGTAGAGCTTATCCTTATGGACAAATACCGTATGTTTAAAGGTTTCTTGGTTCATTGTTTTATCGCTTATTTACTAACAAGACAGGCAACAGGTCCGATCTATTACATCCAAAATGAAAAAAAAGTAAAATATATTATAAAAATCTAATAGTCAATATATTAAAAAAGCCAGAAATGTTAAATTTCTGGCTTTCTATCAGCGGTTAGCCTTATTTTTTATGTTCATCCGCCGAAGGACCGTACAATCCAGGAACTGGGATATCCAATAATCGTAAATAAACGGTCGCCTGTCCGCGATGGTGGATCAGGTGGTTATGGATGATGAACCTGAAAGCACCGATCTTAGGAACCTCCGAGATAACATGATCACCTACATGCAGCTTCCATTTTTTTGACCATTCCTCATCATCAAAAGCATTTACGGTTTCTACGTTCTTTTGATAATCTGCTTCCAATCTTTCTTTGATCTCTGCTACAGAAGTAGGTTTGAACGGTCTATAATCCGTCATTAAGTTAAAGCTGTCCTTGGTTAGGCCCGCAGCTACCCAGCTGTGCAGTTCTACGATATGCCCCAATAAGTCGCCTAAGGACATTGATTTATCCTGTGGTTTGTAGGATAAATGCTCATCCGATACACGCTCCAATAACCTTTTGGTATTATTGGTTTCATGTTCCATCTCAATTAAAAAGCCTTGTTTAATGCTCATGATTATGCTGTTTTTGTTTCTTACGAATTTAACCAAAATCCCTTGAAAATTCCTATCTTGTTGTTCTTTAAAACACCTAAGCAAATGAAAAGATTACTGATCTTTTGTATCCTGATTTCTTTCTTCGGGCTACAAATCCGGGCACAATCCACCGATGCCGATTACGTAAAAACACATTATGACAAAATTGAACAATATATTACGATGCGGGATGGCGTCAAATTGTTCACCGCGATCTATGTTCCGAAGGATCAATCCCAAAAATATCCCATCCTTTTAAATAGAACCCCATACACCGTAGCTCCTTATGGGAAGGACAGTTATAAGAATAGCCTGGGAAATTTTCCTGACATGATGAAGGCTGGCTATATTTTCGTGTATCAGGATGTTCGTGGAAAATGGATGAGCGAGGGTACTTTTGAAGATATCCGCCCGACAAGGACCAAGGAGAATAAGCATCAGATCGACGAAAGTACAGACACCTATGATACGATCGATTGGTTGGTGAAAAACCTGAAGAACAATAATGGAAAGGTGGGCATGTACGGAATCTCCTATCCTGGTTTTTATGCAACAGCAGGACTGATCGGATCTCACCCTTCTTTGAAAGCCGTTTCGCCGCAGGCACCGGTAACCGATTGGTTTATCGGGGATGATTTCCATCATGGCGGAGCTTTATTTCTGATGGATGCTTTCCGATTCATGCACGTCTTTGATGCCCCAAGACCAAAACCGATCACCGATAAGGAAGGTCCCAAAGGTTTTGAATTGGCATCAAAGGATTATTCGAAATTCTTTATGGATAACCCAACGCTTTCAGGATTAAAGAACAAATACCTCAGCCATACCGTAAAATTTTGGGATAACCTCGCGAAACATTCCACCTTGGATACGTTTTGGATGGCCAGGACCATTACCCAGCATTTAAACGATGTAAAACCAGCGGTTATGGTCGTTGGCGGAACTTTCGATGCGGAGGATACCTATGGCGCTTTTGAAACTTATAAACAGATCGAGAAGAGGAATAAGAACAATAGTTCCATTCTGGTAATGGGACCTTGGTTCCATGGAGGCTGGGTTCGATCAAAAGGAGATTCTTTTGGGGATATTCGGTTTGGCGAAGAAACCAGTACACATTATCAAAAAACATTTGAATTGCCTTTCTTTGAGTTTTACTTAAAGGGGAAGGGAGATTTTAAGGCTGCCGAGGCAAATGTATTCTTCACTGGTTCCAATGAATGGAAAACCTTTGATACTTGGCCAAGCCAGAACACCACAACCTCCAGTTTATTCTTACAGGCGGATGGGAAATTAAGTCCTAAGCAACCTGCAAAGAGCCATCCCTTTATAGAATACCAATCTGACCCGAATAAACCGGTTCCTTTTCAGGAAGGCATCATCAGCAATAGAACTCGGGAATACATGGTTGCCGATCAACGCTTTGTATCGAACCGGCCGGATGTATTGGTCTTTGAAACGGAGGTTCTGGAAAATGACCTGACCATGGCGGGTTCCATCATCGCTGATCTTCATGTTTCCATGACAGGAACCGATGCTGATTTTATTGTAAAGGTTATTGATGTTTATCCGGATACCAGTACGGCCACTTCACCGGTGAGCAAAGATATCGTGATGCCCAACTACCAGATGTTGGTCCGTGGGGAGATCCTTCGTGGGAAGTTCAGGAACAGTTTCAGTAAACCAGAACCATTCACGCCGAATGAGATCACGAATGTAAAAGTCAATTTACCAGATGTAGCCCATACCTTTAAAAAAGGCCATAAAATCATGGTTCAGATTCAACATACCTGGTTTCCATTAGCGGATCGGAATCCGAATCAGTTTATGGATATCTATCAGGCAAAGGCCAGTGATTACATTAAAAATACCCACAGGCTGTATGTAGATCCGGAACATCCGAGCAAAATCAACTTCTCGGTATTGAAATAATTTTTAGATATATATTTTTGTAACAAATCATGCCGAATACCTACTAATGATTAAAAACAACAACATTGATATGAAGAGACTAACTTTAAAGAGATTATTCACAACCGCATTTGCTTTGCTTTTTTCTGTGGCACTTTTTGCACAGGAGAACACTTTACTATGGAAGATTTCAGGAAATGGATTGACAAAGGATTCTTATCTATTCGGAACCTTGCACATGGCATGTGCCGAGGATTTTAAAATGGAAGATAAGGTGAAGGAAGTTGCTCAAAAAGCTGAAGCCATTGCCTTCGAAATCGATATGGCGAATCCTGAAAATATGACCAAGGTACAGGAGTTCATGAAACCAAACCTGGAATTCTTTAAAGATTTTGACCCAGCAAAAAAGAAGGTAATCGATAGCATCATGACCAGCTATCAAATTCCTCCTGCTATTTTTGATCAGGTGGCTCCTGCAGCAGTGATATCTATCCTTTCCATGCGTTCATTTGCCTGTTCGGACTTTAAAACGGTTAAGATGATGGAAAATGAGATCCGCAATTTACCTGCAGTTAATGGTAAGCCTATTGCGGAACTAGAAACCGTTGAATTCCAATTCAACCTATTGAACAACCTGTTTTCGCCTGAGGATTTCTACAATTACCTAACTATAGAGGGAGGATTGGAAGCATCGACAAAGAAATTGGTACAGGCCTATTTTTCAGAGAACCTAAAGGAAATCGAGAACCTGACTTTGAAATCTGGTTATTTAAGTGAAGAAGAACAAGCGAAATTTCTAGATGAACGTAATCATACCTGGATGGAAAAAATGCCAAATATGATGAAAGAAAAGGCTTATTTATTTGCTGTAGGTGCTGGGCATCTGGTAGGCAAGAATGGTATGATCGAATTGTTGAAAAAACAAGGGTATAAATTAACTCCGATTTTAGATTAAATACAATTGTTTAATAAAGGGCGGTTCTAATAGGACTGCCTTTTTTTATGCTAAATTCGTTATTATTTATATGCTAAAGATTCTTCGCCACTATTGGCATTTTATAAAAAACCCTTCAGATCGCAGATTATGGCCTATCCATCCATCTGCCCGTACTAAAGTCTTTTTCACCATCTTTCTTTTAGATGTATCCATTTTAATCCTCATCTTTCCTATCTACATGTTGATTGATTACATCAATCCCATGGTAAGTACAATGGATAATACATTCGAAACACCTTGGAACGTATTTTGGATGGGTGTTATTTTCGTACCATTAGTTGAAGAGATCCTATTTCGATTTTTGATCAAGTATAAAGGTTTCTATGGTTTTATTATTTCCCGAAATACATGGCGTAAGTATTACCGATGGATTTTTTACAGTAGCGTAATCCTCTTCGGGTTTGTGCATTTAGGCAATTTTGATAATAATAATTTCTTATTTTATTTTCTTTCCCTATTCATCGTCCTTTCCCAATTGATAGGCGGAATTAGTTTGGGTTTTATCCGCGTTCGCATTAATTTTTTTGCTGCTTTTCTACAGCATGCCCTATGGAATTTAATGGCTTTTTCTTTGGGATTGGTTATCATCCAGCTCAACAATCCACTAATCAAATTAAATGAAAATCATATACAATTGGAGGTCAATGAATCCAACTTCAGAGATCGTTCTATTGAAAAATTTGATATGATTAGTAAAAACGATCGGATTTATAAGCTAGATATAAAACAGTATGCCTTAGCTGAAGTGATTGACAGTATTTATGGAAAGGATAAGTATCAGGTTTATGATATTTATTTAAATTTAAAATTAGAAACGCAACAAGGTATAAGTAAAGATTCCTTATTGCAGGAATTACAAAAAGAGTCAACTATTCTAGAAAAATCGGAGGAGTAATTTTAAATTACTCCTTAATTCTTTTTACTATCCATGCGGCAATAAGCATGCAGGCTCCAGCCAATGCTAGGCCTAAAATAGGTTGGTTTCCTAAAAGGTGCTTAATGATCATACCTCCAAAAAATCCGGAAATAATCTGAGGGAAGGTGATGAAGAAATTGAAAATCCCCATATAAACACCCATCTTTTTTGCCGGAAGGCTATCGCTTAGGATAGCATAAGGCATAGCAAGAATACTTCCCCAAGCTATCCCGATTCCGATCATAGGTAGGATCAATAAGTACTCCGACCGAATAAAGAACATGGATACAAGCGAGATTCCACCGATGGCCAAACCCAGCGCATGGGTATGCGTCCGTCCCAATTTGGATGCTATTTTTGCCAAGAAAAGCGAGTAGATGGCAGATACCGCGTTATAAACCGCAAACAATACGCCTACCCAATTCCCTGCATCGGCAAACAATTGTTTCTTGTCGGCTCCTTTCAAATAAAAGACATGCTCTGCAATGGCCGGTGTGGTATATACCCACATAGTGAATAAAGCAAACCATGAGAAGAACTGTACCCAGCCCAATTTTTTCATGGTAAGCGGCATCTGTTTGAAATCCTCCCTCAAACTTGCAAAGAATCCCTTATTGTCTGTTTCCACCTCCTGCACTTCCGCTACCCCTTCAAAACTTGCCAATTCTTTTGGCGAATATTCTTTGGTATTGAAAACTGTCCACAAAACGGTTATGATCAATAAGGCTGCCCCGCAATAAAAGGAATAGATAACATTTAAAGGGACTGAACCATCAACGGCCTTCCCCGATACGCCGAAATAATTGGTAAGCGCATAAGGCAGCATCGATCCAATGACAGCTCCAAGCCCTATGATAAACGTCTGGACGGAGAATCCCAAGCTTCGCTGTTCACTTGGAAGGTTATCACCGACCAAAGCACGGAAGGGTTCCATAGTCACGTTGATGGAGGCATCCATAATCATCAACATACCAGCTCCAACCATCAATGGCGGTAAGATGGCAGTAAACCAAGCAATATTGGGCATCAGCAACAAGGCAATGCTCGTTAGGATGGCACCAACAAGAATATAGGGTCTCCTTCTCCCCAGACCGTTCCACGTTCTATCGCTGTAATGGCCTATGATCGGCTGAACAATCATTCCTGTAATGGGCGCAGCCAACCAAAATAGGGAAAGATGTTCCACATCTGCACCAAAGTCCTGTAGGATGCGTGAGGCATTTCCGTTCTGAAGGGCGAATCCGGCCTGTATTCCCATAAATCCTATGCTCATATGGATAATCTGCGCTAAGGACAATCTAGGTTTGCTTAGAGAACTTTTCATGTTCGTTGTTTGGTTAATTGTTGGGGAGCGATATTAATCACATCGCCATTAAATATAATATTTATTTCCTTTCCAGATTTGTTTTGAACTTCAAAATTCCCCTGTGTAACCGTAATTTTAAGGTGTACCCCCCGAAATTGGATATGGAAAGAAAACCGCTTCCAGTTTTTAGGAATAAATGGTTGAAAAGATAACATCCCTTTTTTAACGCGCATACCTGCAAACCCTTCCACGATCGACATCCAAGTTCCGGCCATCGAAGTGATGTGAAGCCCATCCTCCGTATCGTTGTTATAATCATCCAGATCCAACCGCGCTGTCCTTAGATAGAACTCATAGGCCTTCTCGGGATTTCCGATTTTCGCTGCAATGATGGCATGCACACAAGGCGACAGAGAACTCTCATGTACGGTGAGGGGTTCGTAGAACGCATAATTCCGTTTAATGGTTTCCAGATCATACCTATCCTCTAGAAAATACAGGCCCTGCAATACATCTGCCTGTTTGATATAGCAAGATCTTAAGATCCTATCCCAGCTCCATTTCTGGTTCAGTGGCCTTTCTTTTGGATCCAATTCCGTCACAGGTATCAGTTCCTTATCCAAAAAACCATCTTGTTGCAAGAATACTTTTCTTTTAGCATCATAGGGATAATACATCTTCTCGATGATGGATTTCCATTCTTCCAATTCAGCATCCTTTAATTTCAGCTTTTTGAAAATCTCATGGAACTTCTCCGGCGTATGATCCTGAACGGTATGCAAACTTTCCAAGGTATATTCCAAGCACCATGATGCCATGGTATTGGTATACCAATTATTGTTCACATTGTTCTCGTATTCATTTGGTCCTGTGACCCCCAGCATCACGAAAGCTTTCTTATCCTCGCTCCAATTGACACGTTGTGCCCAGAATCGAGCAATACCGATCAATACTTCCAAACCATGGGATGCCAAATAGCCCACATCATCCGTGTATCGGATGTAATTAAATATGGCAAAAGCAATGGCGCCGTTCCTGTGGATTTCCTCAAAGGTGATTTCCCATTCATTATGGCATTCCTCACCATTGATGGTCACCATGGGATAAAGGGCTGCTCCATTTTTGAAGCCCAGCTTTTCTGCATTTTCAATGGCTTTTTCCAGGTGGTGGAAGCGATAGATCAGCAGGTTTTTAGCTACATCCTCGCCCTTGGTAGCCATGTAGAACGGCAAACAATAGGCTTCCGTGTCCCAATAAGTCACCCCACCATATTTTTCGCCCGTGAACCCCTTAGGACCTATGTTCAGTCGGGCATCTTCGCCCGTATAGGTTTGGTATAATTGGAAAATGTTGAATCGGATGGCCTGTTGCGCCGATACATCCCCTTCTATCTCAATATCCGCATCCTCCCAAATCTTTGACCAGGCATCTTCCTGCATTTTCATGAGCGTTGAAAAATCCTTTTCAAAAAGCCAGCTCAATCTTTCTATCCCCAAAGATTCCAGTTCTGTTTCCGAGTGATTCGTGCTGGAATGTATCGCCACATATTTTACCAAGCTTAAGGTAGCATCTTTCACCACATGTTGGTTGATCTTTTCACCAACTTTCGCCACTGCATCAATTTTCTTTTTCTTATTGATTGCTTTCTCTTGGTATTCGAACTTCGAAGCAAGATCCGTACGCACTAAGAATCCAGTCTTTTTGGTTCGCATGGTTAAATGCTGGAAATTCCCTCCTAATTCATGACCTTCGTAATCCCAGAATTTCTCATCGTAATTACTATCCCTATTCAGCACATTCCCATCAAGATAGGAACTTAAACTGATGTCCATATCCCGGTTTAACGCCTTGATCTGATAGTGCAATGAAGCAGTTTCGGATAAGAACAAATGACACATCCGGATACTTTTAACTTCGATTCTAGCCCCGTTTTCCATCTCTGCTTCAAAGCTTCGGATCAACTGACCATTCTTCATGTCAAGTACCCGTTCGAATCGTTCCACTTTTACCTTGGCTAGATCCAATCTTTCCCCATCGATCAGCACATGAACACCAATCCAATTGACCGAATTGATCACCTTGGCAAAATATTCTGGGTAGCCATTCTTCCACCATCCTACACGGGTTTTATCCGGATAATATACCCCTGCCAAATAAGAACCTTGAAGGGATTTCCCCGAATAATCTTCTTCAAAATTCGCCCGCTGTCCCATCCGTCCATTTCCAATGGAAAATAGACTCTCGGAAATTTCCTGATATGCCGGTCTAAATTCATCTTCGATGATTTGCCAAGCGTCTTTAATAATATAATCTTTCATAAGTAGGAATACTTAAATCGCCTCCACTAAACTATTAACTCGTTCATCATAATCTCTTAATACCGCATCTTTATCCACGGCCACAACTTGCATTCCGGCAGCTATAGCTGCCTCGATACCCGATTGCGCATCTTCAAAGACTACACAGTTTGCTGGATCTGCGCCCAATTTTTCGGCTCCCAAGAGGAAAACCTGGGGATCTGGTTTCGACCTACTGACGGAATTACCATCAATAACCACATCGAAATATTCCATTATACCGGTTTTCTCTAAAATGGCAGACGCATTTTTACTGGCAGAACCTAATGCAATTTTCTTATGGTT
Source organism: Sphingobacterium sp. 1.A.4 (assembly GCF_002734245.1). Classification (NCBI taxonomy): domain Bacteria; kingdom Pseudomonadati; phylum Bacteroidota; class Sphingobacteriia; order Sphingobacteriales; family Sphingobacteriaceae; genus Sphingobacterium; species Sphingobacterium sp. 1.A.4. Next base: position 18,503 of record NZ_PEAZ01000063.1, on the reverse strand, counting down.
ATCCTTTAACCAACTTAGCAAGGCAATCGTCCCTGGAAGTACATCGCCGGTTTTCATCGTATCCAACAATTCGAGATACCATTCATTCTTCCGTTCGGCCAATTGTTGTTTTTCTGCGTCAGTTTTTTGGACCTCTCCCCAAGCTAAAATTTTGTCTAAGGAGTCCATTCTACTGATACCTTTCAATGCTTCATTTTTTTCAATATCGAAAGGGATTCCTAGCTTATCGGCTAATCGTTTCCATGCCTGATAATGAAATACGGCGGTATCCACCAACACTCCATCCAAATCAAATATGACGGCTTCGGCTTTCTCTAATAATGCAGTGATCTTCTTCATTTATTTATTTTGGAGCTTGTAAATTTTTGTTTCAAATGGTTTCAGGCTAATAATGTCACCTCCAGTTTCTTTTTTATCGGATAGCAAATCTAATAGGCTGTTTGATCCAATCATGCGATCAAAACGATCTAAGGAGATGCTTTTAGCTTCGCTCTTGAGGTTCATTATAACCATGATCTTTTGGGAATCATTGTATCGGAAATAAACATAGATATTGTCAATTGGGACATAATGCTGGAGTTTTCCAGTTTGAAGGACAGGACTATTCTTTCTAAAATTGGCCAATTTTTGGATATGCCTAAATATGTCTTCTTCCTGCGCTGTTCTTCCAGTCTGTTGGAACTTATCCACTTTATCACCTGGGAACCCACCTTTAAAATCTTCCCTTAACAACCCATCAGGATTATTAAAGTTTTTCATCAGGATTTCAGCACCATAATAGATCTGTGGAATACCCCTATAAGTCAACAACCAACTCATCGCTGATTTATATTTTTCCACGTTTTCACCAACAACAGAAAAGAAGCGATCCTTATCATGATTATCCAAAAACAGGACATGTGCATAGGGATTGGGATAAAGGTAATCGGCGCCCAATGTACTATATAACCTATTGGCGCCATCCTTATGCTCTTTAAGGGCATCGGAAATGGCATAGTTTAACTGAAAGTCCGTAACTCCTTCCAATTTAGTGTCCACAGGTTGACCAACTTGTTGTCCACCCAGGAAATAAGCCTGGTTGGCAATACCTGGTACCCAGGTTTCTCCAAAGAAACTGAAGGTTGGATATTCTTTTCGGATCCTATCCGTCCAATTTGCCATGAACTGTAGGTCATTGTAGGGATAGGTATCAATTCGGAACCCATCTACACCTGCAAATTCGATCCACCAGATATGACTCTGGGTGATGTAATTTACGACGAAGGGATTTTGTTGATTCATATCCGGCATGGTTTTCACAAACCATCCTTTTTCCATTAGTTCTTTGTCCTCCTTGGCTCCATAAGGGTCAAAAATGGTTTGATCCTTATAGGTAGTTTGGGTAAAGGTTGGCCATTCATGTAGCCAATCGGAAAACGGTTTATCCATGACCGTCCAATGGTAAATACCAACATGGTTCGGAACCACATCATGAACCAGTTTCATCCCTCTTTTATGCAGTTCAGCCCCCAGGTTCTGGTAATCTTGGTTACTTCCAAAACGAGGGTCTACCTGATAATTTTCGGTATTGGCATATCCATGGTAAGACGCTTGGGGCATATCATTAGTTAAGACTGGAGTTAACCATACGGCTGTAATTCCCAGGTCCTTCAAGTAATCGAGTTTGCCGATGAGTCCTTGCAGATCGCCGCCATGTCGATAATACATGGAATCTCTATTGACCGCCATCTCCCGCATTCCTTTTATTCGGTCATTCTTTGGGTTTCCATTTGCAAAGCGATCGGGCATGATGAGATAAATAAAATCGGAGGCATTTACGCCTTGTGCTTTTACCTGCTCTTGGTTTCTATCCATCAGTTGATAGCCATAGCTGAACACTTGTTTATCACGATCGAACAATTGGATAGGATATTCTCCAGATTTCGCGTCTGCAGCAATTTCCATATCCAAGAACAGGTAGTTGGGATTTTCTACTTGATGTTGTTTCAATAGACGAAATCCTGCCTTTGGCGATTTGGCCGTCAACTTCCCAACACCTTGTCCATAAAGGATCAATTGTAGCTTGGAATCCTTCATCCCTACCCACCAATTGATGGGTTCTATGCGCTGGATTTTCTCCTGACCAAAGACAAAAAGGGTCTGCAACAGCATAAATATGCTGCTCAAAAGATAGATTCTCATATTAAATAGGTAAGAATAGGGAGCTGGGCTCCCTATCGTTTAGTTTTTAGTAATCTTAGCGGTATATCCAGATGGGTGTAGACTCAATTCGATATCATAAACCCCAGGAGCAGCAATGGCCAAGTTTGGACCATCTTGCGTAAGCTCGGTCAAACTTCCACCCAAGTTGATATCCCAAGCATCATTTGCCCTGAACTTCAATTCACCTGCTGTTAGATTTGCCTTGACTTTCCATACATATGTACCTTTGCTGTTCGAAAAAGACATATCCGTATCTGCTTCCCAACCACCTGGTGTTGCACTTCCAACGATAGCCCAACTGGTTTTCAGCAATTCATAGGTAAGTGCCTCTGCATCCATGCGGATACGGTAGAAACCAGAGCTTGCAGCTTCTAGGTTTCCTGCTCCGCCATCCTGTAATAATGATCCTGCTGCAGCACCCTTTCCAAAAGCACCATCCCAATTGATGTTGGTTGGTAGGAATTTAAAACCACCTCCGGTCACATCAATATATTCATAGATTTCAAATTTAGTCTTGCTATCCGCATTTTGCAGTTTCATGGCAACGGAAAGTTCTGGAGACCATCCCGCACCAATAGAACCACCTACAATGTACATCACAGGGTTACTTTCCGTAAAGGTGATCGCTTTGAACTTGCTAACCGTTTGCCCATTTGCCTGGTAAGTGATCTTCAATAGGGCATCACCCACCCAAGTATCGTTCGACTTCAGGTCAAATTCCTTTTCAACGATCTTATTCCCTTCCAGGTTTACCTGCTCGGTAAATAAGGCTTCCGAAGAGCTGGAGTCCTTCACCACGGCGAATTCAAAATCAGAAACCATATTACTGATGAATCCTACTTTTAGCGGTTTTCCAACCTGAATGCTGGATGTAGTTCCCTGATTGATGGAGACTACCTGTTCATCGATTCCATGCTCCACTTTTTTACAGGAAGCGAAGAACAATATGCTGAGACCAACGATGGCCAATAAGCTATTCTTTATGTTTAATTTCATGATCTTTCTGTTAATTGGTATAACCTGGATTTTGTGTTAAGTTGTTATTGTTCGCCCTGGCTTTTGCCGGAATAGGGAAAAGACGTTTATAGGTTTCTGCAGCATTTGCTGGTTTGAACAATTGCGCATTCTCCCATCTTCCAAAACGGATCATATCCGTTCTACGGGTCAACTCAAAAGTAAATTCCAGCGCGCGCTCTCTATAGATGGCATCTAAGGTCAAGCTACTTGCAGTGAATTGTTTAGATGGCGTGCTAGGGAATGCTCTTCCACGAACCATGTTTGCTGCTGTCAATGCTTCGCCCGCATTTCCGTTGGTTGCCCCACGAAGAATTGCCTCGGCTTTCATCAGGTAAACATCTGCCAAACGCATCACCACCACATCATTTCCAGCATTATTGTTCAACTGGTTTTTGTCCGGGTAGTATTTGATACAACGTGCTCCAGCCAAACGACCGCCATCATTTGCACCACCAATATCGAAATCTGATCCTGGTAATAAGTTAAAGCCGTAAGGGTCGATCACAATGTTGACATTGTCATAGACCAAAGGTTGGCCTGTGGAAGTATATTGTTGGCCGTATAACCATTGTTGCTTCCGGATATCATCGTTTTCAAAATAGTCGAAATAGGCAGGCTGTGTACTCCAGCCATTCCAAGGGTTGGTACTCAACTCGAAGGTTTGGCGGTGGGCATAGTGTAATACACGCAAGAAAAGGGTATTACCGCCTGCTCGGGTGGCATCAAATGGAATGGAGAATATAGGTTCTGTACTGGAAGAACCGTTATCTGGCTTAAATTGGGCCAAAAAATCGGCCTCTAAGCTGTATTTTCCCGAGTTGATCACCGCATTGGAATGCTCCACAACTTTATTCCATTGGGCAGTACCCGCATAAACCTGTGCATTCAAATATACCTTTGCCAATAAAGCATGGGCAAACCATTTCGTCGGTCTGGCGTAAGTAGCCTCCGATTTTTCCTCATTCAGATTCGCCAAGTTCTCTTCCAATTCCTTTACGATGAAATCATAGATTTCTGCACGGGGTTTGGTACTAGGCAATTCTGTACCCGTATCAAAGGAAGTAACCAAAGGTAGATTTCCATAGGCGTCCATCATCAGGTAATAATACCAGGCACGCATCACTTTGATCTCAGCCAAAGTTTGGGCTTTGGTATCGGAATCCGGTGCATTTTCCAGGATACTCAATACCCGGTTACAGGTACCGATGGCATTGAAACCCCAATCCCAGGTATTGCTCACCACCTCATGGGAAGACGACCAGGTATGGAAATGCATATCGCGCCATTTTCCACCATCAAACCAGTCACCACCACGGGTTGGCACCACCACTTCGTCTGCTCCTCCCGTTTGTAAACTGAAATAATTGTCGAAATATCCTCTGGCAGAGGTATAAACAGGTCCCGTAACGGCCACAAATTGTTCAGGCGTTTTTGGGAAAGTATCTTCGGTATAGGCCGAGTACATCTTGTCATCAAATTTGGTACAAGATTGACCCGCCAGGGTTAGCCCTAGGGCTACCATTAAATAGAGTTTGCTATAATTTCTTTTCATGACTTACAGATTAAAAGGTGAAGTTTACTCCCATAGAGAATGATCTAGTTTTTGGATAATAATTTCTATTATCAATACCTGGTGCCAAACCACCTAAGCCTACTTCTGGATCTACTCCACTATAATTCGTAATCGTAAATAAATTCTGTGCTGTTAGATAAACACGTGCATTTTTGAGATGACGTAAGTTTCCTGTTTTGAAGGTATAACCTAAAGTTGCATTGTCAAGACGTAGGAAAGACCCATCTTCCAAGAACCTGCTAGAAGCAATCAATGGTGTTTCAAAGATTCCTTCTTCTACAGCATCTTTGGAAATATTGGTCACATTTGCCTGTTGTAATCTGGAAAGATCTGCACGTGTAGCATTAAAGATCTGGTTACCATACATGCCTCTTAGGAAGAAGTTGAAATCCCAGTTTTTGAACTGGAAGTTGTTGTTCCATCCGTATGTGAATTTTGGTAAAGCCTGTCCCATGACCATATAGTCATCCGGTGCGGAGATCTGATCTTGGGTCACCAGCTCACCATTCGGTTTTTGGTAAATTGTTTTTTGGGTTGCTTCATCATAACCTATGTAATTGGCAACATAGAAAGTTCCCAAAGCATGTCCAGGCAATACGATAGATGCTGTTTGACCAGTCCATCCTTCCAATCCGATACCACCTTCAAAGCGTTGTGATACCCCGATGTTCTCGATATTGGAAGCTAAACTTCCCACCTTATTGATGTTACGGGCAAAATTTACGGAGGTATTGTAAGAGAAGTTCTCGTTGCGATATACTACTGCATTCAACACCACCTCTACCCCTTTATTGGTCATGGAGGCACCATTTGCCAATAATCTATTATATTGGTAAGGAGGCGAAGGAACATCATATTCGTATAAGAGGTCTTTGGTTTCCTTGTTGTAATATTCAACGGAACCAGAGAATCTTCCTTTTAGCAATTCAAAATCGATTCCTGCGTTAAACATGGAAGCGCTTTCCCATTTCAGGTCAGGGTTTTCATTTTGGTTTACGCCGTAGGCATTCACCCATTCACCGTTGTAATAGAATTGGCCATCACGAGGACCGAAAATGATGATCTGCCGGTAAGGATCGATGTTTTGGTTACCCGAAACACCATAACCTGCCTTCAATTTCAAATCGGAAAAGATCGTTTGATCTTTCATGAATGCCTCTTCGCTGATTCGCCAAGCTCCAGATACGGAACCAAAGGTTGCCCAACGGTTGTTCGCACCAAATTTTGAAGATCCATCACGGCGAACGGCTGCACTTAAGATATATTTATCAGCAAAAGTATAACCCACACGACCGTAGTAGGAAATCAATAAGGATTCCAGAATGTATGGATAATCTTGGAAAGGATTATATCCATTTGGCAAAGTACCTAGGTTCAGGTTGTTTGCTCCTAAGTCATCCGAAAGGAAACCGGTTGAACGTGCTATTACACCATCATTGTTTTTGGTTTTTTGGTAAGAATAACCCACCATCGCATCAAAAGCATGCTGATCTTTCGTAAGGTTATAGTTCAGATAACTCTCTAAGATCTGATCGATGTTTTTCAGGTTCGTGCGTTGTGCAAAACCTTGTCCCAATGCATTGGAATCAAAATCCGTCCGGTGCATATAGTACTTGCGATCATATTGATTTTGTTGGTAGGAAAGCACATTGGTCCAAGTCAACCCTTTGTATAAAGTTAAATCAGCTTTTAAGCTTGCCAATAAGGTATTATTGTTTCTGTTCTCATCGCGTTGGTTCAACATCGCTACAGGATTCATGTAGCCTGTTCTTCCCGGCACTTGGAAATAACCTCCATAAGGTGCATAAGTTGGATCATCACTCATGATCGGAGAAGTCGGCACAAAGCGAGCTGCACCATTGAATATTCCATAGTCAACATGGTTGGATCTATTCAAGCTGTTGGCTAAGTTCAAAGCCAATTTCAAGCGGTCATCAAAGGCATTCTGATCCAGACCAACCCTTGCCACAATACGCTCAAGATCATTTCTTTTCACAATACCTTGATTGCTGAAATAATTGATGGATGCATTATAACGTGTTCCTTCAGAACCACCGGTCATGGACAGGTTGTGGTTATGTGAAAATCCAGTTCTGGTGATGGCTTCTTGCCAATCGGTGGTGTGCCCAGCTTCCGATGGGGAAACAGCCAAGCCATGCTCTTCTACAAAGGCCGCATGTTCAGCAGCGCTCAGGACATTTACTTGGTTGGCGATTCTTTCGGTTGCGGCGTATCCACTATAACTTAAAACTGGGGTTCCCGCCTTACCTCTTTTTGTGGTCACGAAGATAACCCCATTTGCTGCGCGGGAACCGTAGATAGCGGTGGATGAAGCGTCTTTCATCACATCCATGGAAACGATGTCATCGGGTGCTACCAATTCAATATTGGCACCCACCACTCCATCGATCACATATAAAGGAGATGAACTTGCTGTTAAGGAAGAAGGTCCACGAAGTTGTACCGTAGCTCCCGCCGTTGGATCACCACCCGAACGGTTTACGGTTAGACCCGCTACTTTACCCGCCAATAATTGATCTGGCGAGCTAACCACCCCTTTATTGAAATCCTTTGGACCTACACTGGCTACCGATCCGGAAATCTGTTTCTTTCTCGCTACACCATAACCAATCACCACGATCTCATCTAGATCGCTAGCCGTATTTTCGATCACGATGTCCAGCACGTTTTCTCCAGCTTTGATCGCGATTGCTTTTGAAGCTGTTTTATAGCCCATGGCGGTTACCGTAATGGTCTGGTTTCCTACGGCAATGTTCTGAAAACTGTAGGCTCCTTCAGGACCTGAAGCAGTTGCCGCTTGAGTTCCCTGAACCTGGACTGTAGCACCTAAAACTGCCTGTCCTTCCGAGTCGGTGATACGTCCGGTCAAACTTGCAGTCTGGGCAAATACAGACATGCTCATCAACATCAGTAATCCGATGCTTAAAATGGCACGAGTAAATAATTTGCTCATAATTGTGTGTTTTGTTGTTTAGTAATTTAGTTTGTTATTGCTCAATACAAAGTACTCCCCAGGAGCCAATTGTATTCCACTTTGTGTTGTTAAGGTTTTGCTCTGGTTATTTAAATTGTCGTGCCAGGTACCTGCCATGGCAGCACTGATGTTAAGTTGCTGTTGCACGACATCAAAATTGCCGATGATCAGGACTTTCTGTCCAGCACTTTCCAATAGGTAATATTTCACGGCAGCATTCAAGGAAGATGCCTGCAAAGTCGCGTTTCGGAAAATAGGATTTGCCTTTTTCATCCGGATCATTTTCGCATAGTTCTTGAAGAGCTTGGTCCGGATCGGATCGTTGAAATATTCCCATTTGATTGGCTTCTCTCCTGTTCTTCCATTTTGATCAATGGAGATTTCATAACCCAATTCCCCGAATTGCCAGATCATTTTTGGTCCTGGTGCAAACAGTAGGAAGCTTGCTGCCATGCTATTTCGATCAATAGCGGTAGGCAATTGCTTGATGGAATAACTTCCGGAGGTATTGCCATACTGCAGGTTTTTGAACATGATCCGTTCTTCGTCATGGGATTCCATGTAACTGATGAGGTTTGGATTGGAAAATCCTCGATTCTGTGCAAATAAGCGTGAGAGATCGGATTTATTATCGCTGTTGTAACCCATGGTAGCCTCATTGAATGCATGGTTCAGGTTGTTCCAGAGGAACATTCCAGCCTCTGCCAATTCTTTCTCTTCTCGGTCATCCGCAAAGTGTTCCAGGATCACATATGCAGTAGGATCTATGGTCTTGATGTAGCTGTTGTACATCTTCCACAATTGAACCCGGCTAGCATCATAGGCGGACCATGCCCCGACCGCCGATTCTGAAGTGCCGGAGTTCTTTTGTGTAAACCCTTTTGATAAATCAAAACGGAACCCATCCACCTTATATTCACTTAACCAATATTTTAAAACGTCTTTTACAAAAGTCTGGCTGAGATTGCTCTCATGGTTCATATCATATCCTACATTAAAAGGATGCATCGCGATTGGATTGAACCAAGGATTGGAAGCCGTTGGAGCTCCATTCTCAAAGTATAATTGCACCATGGGCGATTGTCCAAAGGCATGGTTCAAGACCACATCCAAGATCACGGCCATCCCTTTCTGGTGGCAGGCATCAACAAATGCTTTCAGCTCGTCCTGCGTTCCATAATATTTGTCCAGAGCCAAATGGAAGGATGGGTTATAACCCCAGGTGGAATTCCCTTCTGACTCTTGGATAGGCATCAATTCTATGGCATTAACTCCTAATTTTTCAAAATAGCTGATAGAATCCTTCAATGTTGTATAATCATGGCTTTGGACAAAATCCCTGACCAAAGTTTCATAGATCACCAGATCGTATGGATTGGGTTTGTTGAATTGGCTGATCTTCCAGTTGTAGGAGGATGCCTTTAAATTCAACACAGATACTATACCCTGAGCTTGCGCAGGATAATTAGGCAAACTTGACCTATAGGAGGATTTAATTCCAGCATCATGGGCAGGATCTAAAACCAAATGGCTATACGGGTCAGCAATCCGAAGCTTGCCATCTACCATAAATTGATAAGTATAATCCTGGTTCAGATTAAGGTCGGTCAACCTGATCCAAAAAGTCTTCCCATCGGGGGTTTTATTTAATACATATTTTTCAGAAGCCTGATATTGATTGAAATCACCCAACAAAAAAACCGATTGTTTCTGTGGAGCGGTCAGTGCAAAGGTGACCGTATTGTTGCTTCTATCGATGCTTACTCCATTTGGATTTACACCAGCTGGCAATTCCGCAACAGTGGAAGTTCCAGTTACAAATACTTGGAGAGTTTGCGTGCTTTGCTGACCATTAGCCTCAACCTTAGCCAAGAAATTATGTAAACCTACTTTAGTTAATTTATGGCTAGCTTTCAAGGTTTTACTGTTTTCTTCAACGCCGATCTGAACACCGTCCAAACTCAGGCTGATTTTCCCGGATTGGTTAGCCATGATCTCAAAACTGATCTCTTCCTGAACAGCATAACTTTCCTGCTCCGTTTTTAGCAGGTAGGTAGGTTGGGTAACAGGTTTATTGAATCGGATGGCTAATCCTTCCTTCTTTGCTATTGGAATATATAGATCTGAACCATCTTTATTTCGACCTACTTTAGTGCCTGTTCCATTTCTTACCAATAAGGCTAAGTACTTGACATCATTTCCATTGGAAAGTTTATAGAGAACACTTGGATTTAATGTAAAAGCATATTTACCATCATTTCTTTTGGTCATTTTGAAGGAAGCATCATTGCTCGTCCAGGAGCTGATTACATTTTTCCAATCCTGCGCACCAGCACTAGCGGCTGTGATCAGACCCATATGCAGGTATAAATCTCCGTTTTCGCCTTTTAATTCTGCATTCCCTTTGGAAGGATCAAATAGCAAAGTAGCTTGATCATTCCAATAGAGAAAGCCTTGCTCTACCGACAATAAACCTTCTGTACTTACTGCTACAGGATTGGGTTCATCGGTTGGCACGGCCTTCTTACAGGCCATAAAGCTCCATAAACTATTAGCGATTAAAAGAAATATGATTAACTTTCTCATTTGCTTACGATTTGGCATCCTTGGGAACGTTCCCAGAATGTGTGCAAAAAAATCATGGATACTTCAGCAAACAGGAATACCAAAACAAGATGTTGGTGTTCAAGCCTAAAAATAAGATGATTTTAATATTTAATCTTTGCTACGACAATTGATGGATTGCAGTAGGTTTATAATTTTAATTGATTTCAATGTTTAGTTGGGAATGTTCCCGAAACTACTCGAAGATAAGAGGATATTTTTTATTAAGCAAGAAATTTATGATATTTTTTTACTGGAATCTTGATAAATGAGACTGGAATCCAGGATGATAGTTTGCTGTTCCTCTAATTTTACCGGTTTAGCAAGGGATTCAAATAAATAGGTAGCCGCCACTTTTCCCATTTCAAATGCAGGTTGTTTTACCACGGAAAGTGAAGGGTTCAACAGATCGGTAATATCCAAACAAGAGAAACAGATCAACTTCAAATCTTCAGGCACTGCAATTCCTTCTTCTTTCGCCACACGTAAGGTGGAAATGGCTAGACGCTCTACCGAGGCAAGGATGCCATCCGGTTTTGCATCTCTCAATAATTCACGGATATCTTCCGTATTCAGTTCCGCTTGGTTCACGGTATCCAATACCAACTGATCATCTACAGGAATCTTGTGTTTTTTTAAAGCCCGTTTGTAACCATCCATTCGGACTTTACCTATGGAAATGTTGGGATTGATGACCAAATAGGCAATTCGTTTACAACCATTTTTTATTAGATGTTCGGTAGCTAGGAAACTGGCCTCTTCATCATTACCCGTCACATAGACGGTATTGATATCATCATAATTCCGATCAAAGAAGACAATGGGAATATTATTATCTTTCAACAGGTTCAAATGGCTATGATCATTGCCTTCGCCCGAAGCTGACATCAGAATACCATCTACCCTACCATTGGAAAGGGAACGGATAATGGATGCTTCGTTCTGAACCTGATGGTCTGTCACATAAATCAAGGTATGATATCCTTTGGATCGTGTTACCAATTCTATTCCTTTGATCGCCTGACTGAAGAATTTATTTCCAAATTCAGGAATGATAATCGCAATTGTTTGGCTCTTGCTAACCCGCAAGTTACTGGCATGAAGATTAGGTGAGAACCCAATTTCTTCAGCCATTGCCAAGATACGTGCCTTTGTTTCCGGGTTGATGTCGTTACTATTCCGAAAAGCACGGGATACCGTAGACTTTGAAAGTCCAAGTTTTGCGGCCAGATCGATAATAGTTAATTGAGACATATAATGTATATGGTTGCGGCTCAAAGATATGGCAATTATCCTAATTTAAAAATAAAAGGCTTGCCAATATTCGGCAAGCCTTTAACTGATTGAAAAAATCTTGTTTATTTAAACCCTTATTAACCTTCTTTTAAGATCGAATTTACCTTATCAAACTCCTCCTGTACCTCTTTCGATGCTGGTTTGGTTATTAACGAAACAAGCACAATAGTCAAAAATCCCAATAAAAATCCAGGGATGATCTCATATACCGCTTTATAATCATGAGGAACATAAACCCAGATCAAAACGGTCGCTGCGCCAACCAACATGCCCAAAAGACCTGCCATGGCTGTCGTTCTTTTCCACACCAACGATAAAATAATGATCGGACCAAATGCAGCACCGAAACCTGCCCAGGCATTACCTACCAGATTAAGGATACTATCCTTAGGTGTCAGCGACAAAAGAATAGCGATGACAGCAACAATCAATACCGAAATCCTACTCACCAAAAGCATATTCTTTGCCGAAGCCTGTTTATTGAAAAAAGTCTTATAAATATCCTCGGTCATGGAACTGGAAGTTACCAAAAGTTGGGAAGAAATCGTACTCATAACGGCGGCCAAGATGGCGGACAATAAAAATCCTCCGATCAATGGATGGAACAATACACGGGAAAGATGGATAAAGATAGTTTCTGCCGCTTCCTTCGAGCCATCAAACTTGGTCATGGTAGCTTGGTCGAACTGTTGGAGATAGGCAATACCGAAAAGACCAACCAGCATGGCACCCCCAACGGTAAATATCATCCAGGTGATCCCAATTCTTCTGGCCTTCGGAATATCCTTCACACTGTCAATTGCCATAAAACGAACCAAGATATGCGGTTGCCCAAAATAACCCAAGCCCCAAGCCAAAAGGGAGACAATGGAGACCGTAGTGGTTCCTTTAAACAGATCGAGGTAATTGCTGTTCTTGTTTTCGATGATATCCATGGTCGTGCCTAATCCTCCCAACTGGGATATTAATACGATGGGAAGAATCACCAACGCCAACACCATGATCGTCCCTTGCACAAAATCTGTTAGACTCACTGCCAGGAAACCTCCTAAGAAAGTATAGAGCACTACCACCGACGCAGTGAGGAACAAACCGGTATAGTAGTCCATATTAAAGGCCGATTCAAACAATCGTCCACCAGAAACCATTCCCGCTGAGGTATATAAGGTAAAGAATACCAAGATCAGGATGGATGAAACCAACTTCAGCAGTTGGGTCTTATCCTGAAAACGGTTTTCAAAGAATACCGGAAGGGTAATGGCGTTTTTGGCTACTTCGGTATAGACCCTTATTCGAGGCGCTACGATCACATAGTTGAAGAATGCCCCAATGGTAAGACCAATAGCGATCCATGCTGCGGATAGCCCAGAAAGGTACATAGCACCCGGTAATCCCATCAAAAGCCAACCGCTCATATCCGCTGCACCAGCAGATAAGGCAGTAACTGCTGCCCCCATTCTTCTACCCCCGATCAGAAATTCCTCCGAATTGGATGTGGATTTCTTCCAGGAATAAAATCCGATCGAGACCATTAACAGCATGTAAATGGTGATGGAAATAAGTTCGTATATATTCATATGGTTAATTGAAAAGATAAAGATGCTATAATTTTGGAAGAATTTCCATGGTTTTTAAATGATTATCCAATATAATTTTTGCCTCAGGCATCTTTGCCGACCATTCTTTTAAGGTCTTTAAGGCGTCCATCTGATAAGGATAGAAATCCAAGGCTTTTTGGACCTGAAGTAAAGCGGCTTCTCTATCCCCTTTTTTCATGGAGAAAAGCGCCTTAGTCAATTCTTCAGATGCATAAAATAGGGAAGAATGCTCTCCCTCCATTTTGTTGAAGAAAGCCTCTGCTTCCGCTACCCTATTCTGAGCTATTAACAGCCTAGTGATTTTCAGGTTATTTTCGGGCGAAGTCCTGGAAGGATCACCGTCCCTCACCATCAATTTTGCTAAGAAATCCGACAAGGATTTAAGGTCTCCTTTCTGCGTATAGGCTTCCGCATACAGCAATTCAAAATCAGCTCGGCCGGCTTGTGTTGCTTGTAAGGTCGGGTAGATCTTATCTAGGTTTTCAAGGGCTTTATCAGCTTCCTGATTGGCCAATAAAGCTTCCAGGTATTGCATCCGGATGCCATAGTTCTGTGGTTTCTGCGCAGAGATGTGCGCTAAAGTCTTAAGCTGTTCTTTATCGCCTAATAGTGCCCGCTGCCAAGCAGCAAAGGTTTTTGCCTCGTCTTTCCTGTCCCTCAGGTAGGTTGATATCTCTGATCCACTTTTGATATATTCATCTGCCGTTTCAAGGGCTTCAACTAACCTTCCCCGATAGAAATAAAAATTACGGAGGGTGGCAGAGATCCTTGCCTGTTCCATATAATCCGTTTCCAGTTCATAGGCTTTTTGGTATAATCTCGCCAGGCCATCGACGTTTTCAGGATCTTTTGCCCCCAATAATCGCGCTTCTGCTAAATAGATTGGCGCATAATCAGCATCCAGTGCTTTTGCTTGGTTCAGTTTTTGGTTTGCCTCTTCAAATTTCTTTTGGGAGGTAAGGAATTCCGCATGGGCAAGGATTGCCGGAAGATAGGCTGCATCAAATTGTAAGGCCGTATCGATCAATCTAATTGCCTCATCCAAGTCATTCCTACTGCTATAATTTGCCAGATTCAAATAAACCTGAGACCAATTGGAAGCCATCGCTTTGTGATCTCCTGCGAGGTATGCCTTTTCCTTTTTGATCAGTTGATCAAGGAAGGCATACATTTCCGGATCCTTTGTCTGCAGGTCGGCCAAGGTATTCATGGATTTAAAATCCAAGGGATGCACTTTCACTTTTTCAAAGTAAGCCGGATAGGTCTGTGCAAAATACTCCGATTCATTGTTCTGTGAATAGTAGTCCAAGGTCCTACCGTTTTCCATCGCGCTGTAATAGAGTGATTTTATCTTTCTATTCTGCTCGTCGGTAAGTACCATGCCGTGGAACAGGTGTACATATTCATGCAGCAATACATTTCGTTCCTCAAAAGCACCACGTTCCACATATTCAATGGCTGCAGCACCTGAACCCACGCCTCTGATATCCATCCATTGCCTATTGTCAAACGTAGTATTGAACCTGAAATAAGGTGCTTTCATGGCAATGGCCAAATCAATGTGCAATGGTGGGATCACAAATAAGCGGTGCTGTTTGACGAGGAATGGAAAGTAAACCGTTGATGTATATAACTGGTTCCAGGCCATTCCTTTTGCTACATTCCCAGGATAATAAGCCACATCGGGAAAGACTTCCAGGAAATCCTCCATGTTATCGATCTTCGGATTCCGGAGGGATTGCATGATGCGATCATACGTCTTCAAGTAAGGGATCCGTTTGGATTTAATGACAGCCGCTAATCCATTATGCGCCGGACCGTAGTGTTTTTTCTTTTGTAGGATTTCGATAAATAGATTCTCCGATTGCCTTAATCTTTCCAAACGATCTAATGCATCAAAATCGCTATATAGGAGCGATGCTTTATGCATAGCCGGTAATACAGAGTTTGGATATTTAGTACTAATCCGATCGATGACCTGATAGGATTCATTGATTTTATTGGCCGTGAACTGACTATCCGCCTGATTAAGATCTTGTCTAATTTCCTTTTCCTGTTTATCCAGGTAATCGGCATAAGTAAGGTTCGTATGTCCATTGCCGAGATGCCAATGCGATTGGAAATGCAATGGGTTCAATTTTAGGGCGATTTCCCATTGTCCAACCATGGCATCCAGTTGGGTGGCGTCAATTCGTCTCCAAATGGCATATCCATAATAGAATCTAGCATCGGCATGGAACGGATCCAACTTCAAGCCTTTAACCAACACTTCCTCTGCTTCTTTAGGTTTCTGGTCCCAGAAAAATACATCCGCCTTGAGGAAATAACCTGCTGCCTGATCGGGGAAACGCTTGATCAGATCGTTAGCAAGTTGCAATGCTTCCGGATATTTCTTCTGAAGCATCAGTGCCCTTCCCAATACCATGGCATAATCCAGGTCATTGGCTGTTTGCGGCAGAATAGCTTTCATCAGTTGCTCTGCCTCCTCCAATTGCCAAGCTTCGATCAAGAGGATCGCTTTCCATTTCTGGATTTTTAGATGGCTGGATTCCTTCTGGTTCAATCCGCTCAAAAGCTCTTCGACAGTCTTGAACTCATTGTTCAACCAGTTATATTTTGCTTGAACATCGATTTTATCGACCCTGGATAGATTCTTAATCGTGGGTAATTTCGTGTTTACATAGGTCCAATCGCCAAGGTCAAGTAGGCGGTTCATGACTTTCGCTGGATCGGATTTCCGATCTTCCAACGATTTGCGCTGCTGAGTGATATCTTTTTCCAGCTTGGTTTGGATCTGTTGTAGATCGTCCAATAGGTCCTGCGCATTTAGGGTCAGGACAGATGATATAGCAAGAAAAAGAAGAAAAAAGTATTTTTTCATTTAATATTTCGCTGCTTGATCGGGTTTCGGAGTAGATAATTTGATGAACTGTCGGATGTCCTCATTGGCCTTGATCAGGTCTTCTTTTCGCAGGTACATCATATGTCCACTGCGGTAACCTTTGAAGCTCATTCTTGGAGCCAGTTTACCCGATGGATCCATCTGCCACATATTATATTTTGCATTGAAATAATCACAGGCCCCATCGTAATAACCAGACTGAACCATAACATGTAGGAATGGATTGGCAGCCATGGCCTGCCTTAAGTTGTAACCAGTATTATCATTGCTGTTGTCCCAAGGATGCACATTGCCGAACATATTGTATTTCACATCCGATTTATACTTTAGTTCATTGGCATAATAATAGTTAATGGCTGGAGTAAAAGAATGCAACCAGGAAGTCAATTCCGCATTAAAATCGGGGCGTTCTCCGCCATCGCGCATGTCGATTCCCAAATAGCGGGAATCCAGACGACCGATGGTCATACCTTGATCCCTCAACAGTTCTTTCCAATACAGATTGGTGGAGATATCCATGTTGTTCTGGGCAATGACCGTTTCCGACAATCCGGAATACCTGGCCATCTTTTTAATGATGGCTGCTTTACTGTTGGCATCTAAGCTAGAGCCTTTCGCGATAGCCGGTAACAATTCGTCCATGGTGAACTGCTCCACCTCTGGCAACATCGCTTCCAATTCCTTGCTCTGCAGATCGGAAGGTAATTTTTTATGGAACCAGGCTGCTGCTGCATAATACGGCCAACGTAAGGCTTTTTCCAATGCACCATCCCTTTTTATCCCCAATTCTGTTGGAGATACCAAGATCACGCCATTGAGGTACATCCATTGGTTGTTCTGAAGTTCATGGGCAAGTCCGGATACGCGGGTGGTACCATAACTCTCCCCGATCAAATACTTCGGAGAGGCCCATCTATTGTTCCTTGTCACAAAGGTATTCAACCATTCTGCTAGATATCGGATATCGGCATTGATACCAAAGAATAATGATCGATCTGCCTTTTCATCCAGTATCCTGGAGAAACCGGTATTTACCGGATCGATGAATACGATATCCGCTACATCGAGAATAGTATAAGGATTTTCCTTGACGCCATAGGGCTGTAAGGGATAACCTTCATCATCGATATTCAATAACCGTGGACCGGTATAGGCCAAATGCATCCATACCGAGCCAGAACCTGGGCCACCATTGAAGGAAATTACCAATGGTCTTTTATTGCGATCTTGGATATCATCGCGGTAGTAATAGGTATAGTGAACAGTTGCTAAAACTTTTCCGGCATTATCCCAAACGGGTTGGGTGCCTGCTTTGGCTGTATAGGAAAATTTTTGTCCATTAGCGGTGATCTGGTGTTTGGTGGTTACCGCGGAATCAGCTAAGGGAATACGTTGGGCATGTGTTATGGAGATAAAACATACGGCCAACATGGAAAAGAAAAGGTGTTTCATTTTATTTAGTAATTAGTTTTTAGTATTGAGTAATTAGTATTTAGTAGTTAGACCTATGGCGCCCTACGTCATTGCGAGGAGGTACGAGGAAGCAATCTTTGGATATGCGGCGCCCTTTGTAATGCTGTGATCGAACCTTTGTCATGCTGAGCGCAGTCGAAGGATCTGTACGGGTACCACATGTAGATGCTTCGACTCCGCTCAGCATGACATGCGGGAAGATTGCTTCGTTCCTCGCAATGACGCGTGGCGGTCTTCAAAGCCCTCCGAATATACGAAAAAACGCATAAAAACAGAAAGCCCCGTCATCTATCGATAACGGGGCTCCTTTGTAAAATTAGGCGCCGACCTACTCTCCCACCTGTTACGGCAATACCATCGGCTCTGGCGGGCTTAACTTCTCTGTTCGGAATGGGAAGAGGTGGACACCGCCGATATAGGCACCTGAAGATCCTTATGAGATATTGTTCTTTTACACTTGACACTGTACCACGCATGCAATAGTCTAAATACTAACTACTAAATACTAAATACTACTGTCAATGCCGGCAGGCATTGACATGTTATTGGAAGAAAGGATCAAAAAAGAGAGAGGACAACAGTACTATCCGCATTGGAAAGCTTCGGGTTATTAGTACCACTCGGCTTTGGTCTCTCAACCTTTACACCTGTGGCCTATCAACGTCGTCATCTCCGACGGCCCTTATGAGGAAGTCTCATCTCGTGGCTAGTTTCGCACTTAGATGCTTTCAGCGCTTATCTATCCCGGACGTAGCTACCCTGCCGTACACCTGGCGGCATAACAGGTTCACCAGCGGTCCGTCCAACCCGGTCCTCTCGTACTAAGGTCCTCGTACTAAGGTC